>PWHO01000186.1 GCA_003555385.1 Bacteroidales bacterium | reverse complement strand
TCCTGCCATCGGGATGCCCGGCAGATTTTTTGCCTTCAACAACTTCCTGAACCCACTGTGGGGGTACCAGGTTCAGATATCCCGGAAGCCTGTCCATGGGCAGGGTTTCATCATTTACCCATTCATCCATAAAATGGGGATAAAGGGAGATCTTCTCATACCCGGCCCCCTTAAACCGCCCGGCCACCTCTTCCATATCTGCCGGATTGTAGCCGTACAATACAACGCGATGGTGGGGCCATATTTCCTTGTTGCGGACAATTTCGATCCAGTCAATGTACCGGGCCCACCTGACGGGCAATGACCTGGCACCCGGAATATGACCTCCGCGGGCTTCTCCCTCCAGCCGCCAGCCGTTGTAGGCATCCGGCGACCGGACATCCACCAGGCAGGTGTTTTTGTCCTCCATCACTTTTAGCAGCCGTAAAGTATCCAAATTTGTAAAACTACTCATAGAAAACATCCATTTTATCCATAAAGATAAGATGATTATAAGAAACCACCTACAGTAAAAGAACACTTTTTACTATCTTTGAGGTAAACCAACCCCGGCTTTATGAAAACCAGAATAATTCCTCTCCTGTTATCACTGCTGCTTATTATCCTGGCAGGATGTGAAGAATTGAAACAAATTGCCCGACAGGCAGAGTCCGGGCGTCCACTCACCCAGCAGGAAGTGATACGCGGACTACGCCAGGCCCTTGTCATCGGAAGTGATTCGGCGGCATCACGACTTTCGGCCACCAACGGGTATTACCTGGACGAAATGATCAGAATCCCTTTGCCCCCTGAGGCGGAGGTCATTACCAATAACCTGTCGTACCTCCCGGGTGGAGAACAGCTTGTGGAGGATGTGATCCTGCGCATCAACAGGGCTGCCGAGGAAGCGGCAAGAGAGGCCGCTCCGGTTTTTGCAGGGGCCATTGCGGGCATGAGCATTCAGGACGGATTTGAAATCCTTCGCGGAGACAGGGATGCAGCCACCCAATACCTGAAAGACCGAACCTATGAGGAGCTATATGGTCTGTATCAGCCAAAGATCCGGCAAAGCATGGATAAGGCTATTGTGGGGAATGTTTCGACCACAGAGGCCTGGAATACGCTGACCAGCCAGTGGAACAGGCTTGCTTCTTCCACCGCCGGACGGATTGCCAACCTGGAACCCGTTAATACGGAACTGGACAGCTTCCTGACCAACGAAGCACTCAATGGATTATTTCTGAAACTGGCCGGGGAGGAGGCAAAGATCCGTACCCGGCCCGAAGCCCGGGTCACTGAGCTGCTGCGGCGGGTATTTGGCAGCGAACCCGCTAATTATTCACATATCTCCCCTCCAGCTCATCAATAACGGCCATGGCCTCCGGCGACAAAGCGGGCACCTCACCGGCAGTTCTGCCGGCAGCTTCATTATACAAATGAAAGAAGGCAAACGGATCGCCTGCATGTTTGATCACGGACTCCCTGCCCAATTCACGGATGATTAAATTGGTCATAAAAAACCCCACCGGATGTCCGCTCATGGGGAGTGTTTCCCGCAACCGGGCCCCGGCTTCCTGCTTTTCTTCGGTGCCTGCAGCAACCGCGGCCAGGTATTCATTCATATGCTTTACATACTCCGGCGCATTTGCCACCATCTCCTCCCACCTGTCTGCCAGCCCGTGCATGGGACCTTCTTTATCCGAAATAAGAATTCTTTTATCTGTCTGATCGGCCAAACCCTCAGCGTGGATCTGATCAAGCACCCACATTATATCCGCATCGGCCTCCCGGATCAGATCCCTGTCAAAGACCAGTATTTTATTTCTGTAAAAATGATGTAACTCATGGGCGATCAGGTAATGCAGGCTTTCACCCATATCCATCGCAAAAAGAATATCGATCACCACGGGGGTATAGCCCCTGGCATCGCTGGCAAACAACACAAAAGAAACCGGAATATAATCATCCGCCTGAATGGGCGGCAGGTATTTCTTTGCCTTTTGAGCAGATGCTTCCAGCAATGTGCCCGCATTTGCCCGGAGGCTGTCTGCGTATTCAGCCATTGCTTCACGGCGCTGTTTCGCGTCCAGATAATGATGAAGGAAACGAAAGTGAGCAGGTCTCTCCTTTTCTTCATCCAGGCGCTGTTCCAACTCTTCCTGTAAGGATGGCATGAACACAAGGCTGAAATTTTCCCTAAAAAACTCCCTGTTGAATTCACTTTGAGTAAGTGCTGCATATCCGGGGGTGTCGAAGAGGACTTCCCAATCCGCCGTATCAGGGTCCTTGTCTTTCTCAAGGGTTGCGGTTATTTTAAGAAATTGGTCAACTCCTGAAAAATCCAGGGAATGCCCCTCCCTGCCGGGTGATGCACAGCGGTTGCACAAAAAAAGCAAGCCGAGGGCTGCAACAATAAGGGGGAATTGCTTCATGTTAAAACATTTTTCATGAAATGTGACTCCATGCAAATATAAGGTTAAAGCAAGTCATTTTTTAGCCCGGATTATTCTTCCCGGACTACCCGTTGATACAAATGGTTGTTATATATTTGTATTTCGGAAACAACCAGCGCATTATTTTATTGTCTGCCGCAGCATGCAGGCTGTGAATGACTTTTCCGAAAGGTTTAATAATACAACATTATGCCCCTTTATGCCATGAAAAAAACGCTACCCCTGCTGCTCCTGTTGCTTACTTTACCTCTATTACTGAATGCCGGCCAAAACGACACTAACTCCCTTGCCGGTATACTGAAAAACCACGTCGCCTTACTGAGTGCGGACTCCATGGAGGGGCGCGGACTTGGCACTGAAGGAAAAATCCTGGCTAAAAATTATATTGCAGCACAATTCCAATCGGCTGGACTTCAGCCAGCCGGAAATGACTTTTTCCAGCACCTGGATCTCCGTATCGGACAAGCCAGGGTCCCGGGAACCAATGTGGTTGGGTACCTGGAGGGAAGTGATCCCGAATTGCGTGATGAATTCATTGTATTGGGGGCACACTACGACCACCTGGGGTATGTAAGAGATAATGATGAAAAGGTCATTTTTCCCGGAGCAGACGACAATGCCTCCGGAACAGCGGTATTGATAGAGCTAGCCGGGTATTTATCCGAAAATCGGGAGCTTCTGGGGCGCAGCGTCATCTTTATTGCCTTTGACGCAGAAGAAAGCGGATTGCTTGGCGCCCGGGAATTTGTCAATCGCCATGATTATTTTCCCATGGAAGACCTCAGGCTGATGTTTAGCCTTGATATGCTGGGTATGTATGAATCGAACAACGGGCTGGACCTGAATGGCATTGGCACACTTTCCGGAGGCAGGGACATGGCGGAAACAACCGCTGAGCAAATTGGTCTTCGCCTGACAAGCACCTCAGCGGATGTACCCCCCAGAACCGATACCTGGCCTTTCGGGGAAGCGGGGATTCCCTCCATACACGCTTTTACAGGAACTGAGTCACCTTATCACGAACCGGAAGACACTCACGACCTGCTTGACTATGAAGGAATGGCAAGAATCACCTGTTACCTTCGGGCTTTGGTAACTGATTTATCAAACCTGCCTGAGCTGAATCCTTCCCGTCGTTTTGCGAGAGTGCAGCGTCCATTTGGGCTCCGTTTTAACGCCGGGGTGCTGGCACATACGGGCATTTCATACCATGAATACGCAGACGAGTTTTTCAGGGCCAATAATGTATTTGCCTTCAGTACAGGTTTTTTTCTGCAATTGCACGTGGGCGATAAATTTACTTTCCAGCCTGAGATCCTCTATGACTACAATGGAAGTAATTCAAAACTAGGAACTTATCGGCGTCATTCGCTTACTTTTCCGGTGAATTTTCAGTATAATATTGCCGGGGAATTAAGAGGGCAGATCCGCCTTTACCCCATTGCAGGAGCTTACTACAGGTATAACATCTCCGGAAAAGACGGGGATCAGACAATGGACTTTAGCAATCACCACCCACGGCAGGAATGGGGATTGAATCTTGGAATGGGTGCAGATATCATGATGGTCCATGTCGCCTATACATGGCGCGGAAGCCTTACCGATATTTCCGGGCAGGCCGGATCAAAAATACATCAGTACGGAAACTATTTTACCATCGGCTATAAGTTTTAGAAAACCTCCGCGGTGAGTTCTCCGGCAGATTTCAGGTACATCGTTCGTTGAAGCTCCTTAATGAAAATAATACCGGTAAGCCAGGCTGATGTTTCTGCCCGGCATGGGAAACTGCCGGTCTTCCACCCGCGAAAGATGATCGCGGTATTTGGTATCCATCATGTTATCGACCCGCAACATCAGCACATGGCGGCCGCTATAATCAAGCCTGTAACCCGCAGCCATCCCGAACAGGGTATAGCCGTCAGTTACACTCTCTTCCGACGCTACCCTGTCCTGCTTTGATATAGCCCGGACATTCACATTTACCCACACATTTCCAAGGTCGTACTCCAGCTCAGTTTTAAGCCGCAGAGGAGGTATAAAAGGGAGGTGCGCCCTGTCCTGACCTGTTCTGCGTGCATGTACATAATCGATGGTGAGTGATGAACTCAATGCAGGGGTAAGCTGAAGTACGGAGACAAATTCCCCTCCCAGGAAGCGTGCCTCGTCGCCAATATAATGAAATACAGGAAGTGCGGATAAGTCATCGACAGCACCTGTGGGCTCAAAAATGATGTAATTGCTGAACTGATTCACAAAGCCGGACAACTCCACAGACCAGCGCGGAGATGTCCATTCAACAAACAGATCAGCACCGTGCCCTATCTCATCTTTAAGATCGGTACTGCCTATCTCATAAACCCCGGAGCAAAGATGCGGACCGTTGGCAAATAATTCCTCCACCATGGGGTTGCGATGGGCCCTGGCTACCTGACCGCCTATTTGCCAACTGTCACCGGGCCTGAAGTTCATTCCCGCTGATCCAGTCAGGTTCACGGTGGAGCGTGACTGGCTAGCGTCAGGGAACACCTCATTTGAAAGAGCAGCTGTGTACTGCACATCAGCCCTGAGGCCGGCCTGAAGCCGGAAACGCGTGGTCAGGGGAATTTCCTGGTAAGTAAACATCCCAAAATTTGCCCGGCGCTCTCCCGGGGTATACGCTTCGTCCCCGCCAATATCCAGATTGTGTCCGTGCAGGTTGAATCCAACGGCTCCCCTGTCAAAAGGCCCTCTGGGTTCATGCTGCAAGGTGAGTGTTGAGCTGAAAGCGTATTTATCGTGATAAAGTTCCAGGTCTTCATCCAGTATGCCGTCCTCATACTCAATTTCTATCTCCTCCTGCCTCAAATGTGTAGTGTGAATGCGTAATTGTGCCTTGTCAAAAAAGCCGTCCCTGTCAAAAGCAAAACGAC
>PWHO01000034.1 GCA_003555385.1 Bacteroidales bacterium | reverse complement strand
TCCCTCTGCCCGTGAGAACCAACAACTAACTTGCCCATGAGAACCAACAACCAGGCAGCTCCGACAAAATAAAAAAACTTTTTTGAAATAGGCATATTATGTGTAAATTTGCACTCCCAAATGCCTGTTTTACCACAATTATGGAGGCATTCACGGGCCCATAGCTCAGTTGGTTAGAGTAGCTGACTCATAATCAGTTGGTCCCTGGTTCGAGCCCAGGTGGGCCCACATAAAAATCAGCCACTTACGAAGTTTTCGCAGGTGGCTGATTTTTTCTTTAGTATACTTTTTAGCATACTTTTTTGGAAATAATCCGGAAATCATTCTCCTATCACAATCCAGCCGGCACAGAAAAAACCGTCATTTTCTTTCAGCTTGCAACTTCTTCATCACCCTCCTTAGAGGTCTAAAAAAAAGCACCTGCAACCGGCAAGCTTTCTTTGTGCTCACTCCTACTCCTACATAAACAACTCACTCCCCCTAAAGTATAACACCTCGTCGTCAATCATCAACCCATCCGGATCACCAATCAGCTCCGGATACAATACGAACCACAAAGCTTCTCATAAAACCCTTCAAAAGCTTTTTTCGCCTTATCTGGTGATGTGTAAATCAACTCCACGTCCTCAGGTTGATCAAATCGGCCAAACGGAGGTTCAATTTCCTTGATAATGCCCAAGAGATATAGATTGGTCTCTTTAGGGCCAGTGATACACAGTTCAGTTCTGACTGCGTTAGGGGGATAGTTTGGCGGGGTCCACATACAAATAAATCAAATTGTCAAATTGTCCACTTCCCTAAAGCAGCGGACGCTGAACCCATAGCTCTTAAAGTAATTGAGACGGTATACATTTCCCTCGCCTCTGCGCACTTACCGGACCAAGGCATTGGTGCCGCTGTACTCATCAGCACTCCACCAGCGGCTGTTGTCACCTATATGACCAAAGACCCCCGGTGCATATTGCAGTAGCGGCAAGAGGTTGAAAGCGGGTTGCTCCCTGTCAGAACCGCCTGACCGATATTTGTTAATGAACCCGGACCATCTAAAAGCTTTTGGGGCTTATTGAATGTCGTAACCAGCGTTTCGCTCAATTGAATGATGGTGGCATCAACGGAAGCTGTGTCGGTTTTGATGGTCACATCTGATTTACAATCCATCCCACTGCTTACAATCAGGTGGTCATCAATAGTCATATGCTTAAAACAAGCAGTTTCATAAATCATTAAACTCCTGTGCGCATTGATTGGCTCAAAATACCCGGACAGGGATGCAAAGATCCTGGGTAAGGTCAAATAGGGATTACCGGTTTCGAAGCAAAATCAATGTATAAATTAATGATATGAATGAGTTTAGTAATAAAATTAATAAATAACTTGTATAAATTAAACTTATAATTTACTTTTATAAAAATTATGAAGCCATGAACAAGAAAATTCCCCAAATGTGTCCATCGTGCAGCCATAGGCTGTGCGTTAAATCCCTTCATTGTGCCTCTTGTGGCACTACTGTGGATGGGACGTTTTCCTTGCCCGTGCCGGCCAGTTTGCAGGAGGCTGATCAATCATTCATCCTTGCATTTGTAAAGAGCAGCGGCAGCCTCAAGGAAATGTCCAAATACCTGAACCTTAGTTATCCTACAGTGAGAAATATGCTGGACGACATCATTAATCGTATCAAAAACCTGGAACATGAAAACAACAATTACCAACATCATTCGTGACAAGAAAGGGTGGTATAATCCTTTCGTTTATGTGGCAGGTACACATGCCCTGTGGGCTGGCCTGCTGATTATTATTCTGACCTCCCTGATCGGACATGCCAGCGGAGTGTACTTTCCCGGTGTGTTGGACGGCAAGATTGGCTGGGAAGGAGGTTTCCCGATGCACCTGGGCTTATCATTGATTGCATGGTTATGCATGGTGGTTGTGTTTTATCCCATGGCCCTGATGCTGTCACCAACCAAAGCGCGACTTGCTGATATTGCCGGCACCCAGGCCCTGGCCAGGGCGCCCATGCTGTTGTCGGCCCTGGCGGGGTTCCCCAGGGTACTGGATAAGGTGATTGCTTCAATTATGTACCGATTTGTGGATCAAATTGAAGCGTATGCTGAAGTGGAAGTGAAAGATTGGGCAGATCCGGGTCCCATCTCCAGCTGGGAGATATTTTTAGCCGTGCTGATCACCCTGATATTTATCCTGGCGACAGTCTGGATGGTGGCACTGATGTTTCATGCTTACCGGGTATCCTCCAATTTGAAAAGAACGCGTGCGGGAGTTAGTTTCACCATTGGCTTGCTGATTGCACAGGGGCTTTCCACCTTTATCGTATTTCGCTGGTTCTAGGGGTCGTGTAACTTTTGCTATGAGCCTGATGTCGTACGTTCATATGATATAAACAAAAATATTGACCATGAAAACCAATAGGCCATTATTAAGCGTCATTTTACTTTTTACCTTTTTCCCTGTACTTCATGTTGGAGCGCATAAGGCAGATGAATTGCCCCATGATCCGGTGGCCATTGCAGAAGAACTGATTTCAGCATATAATACCAAAGACCTGCCCGGCGGGGTGGTGTTGGTCATGCGTGATGGTAGTGTCATTTTTCAGGAAGCTTTTGGCATGGCCAACCTTACCCATGGTGTTCCTTTTGCTGAGGGTACGCCTACAAACATTGGATCTACATCAAAACAATTCACCGTCTTCGGATTGTTGTTATTAAAGGAGCAGGGAAAGCTTTCGCTGGAAGATGATATTCGTTTGCATATACCGGAGTTGCCTGATTTTGGTGATACGGTGCGGATACGCCACCTGGTCTCACACACCAGTGGTTACCGTGAATACATAAACTCCATGGCCATGGGTGGCCGCTACCTGACTGACAACATTCGCAGGGCAGAGATCATTCCCCTGCTGCAGCGGCAACCTTCTTTGCAAAACAAACCTGGGGCAAGCTTTAATTACAATAATTCGGGATACGCCCTGTTAGCCATGGTCATCGAAAGAATAACAGAAGAATCTTTTTCGGGATGGATGAGGAAACATGTATTTGAACCCTTGGGTATGCACAATACTCTGGTCATTGAGAGTCCGGGACAACTCATTCCAGGAAAAGCACAGGGATATTCAGTGGGGCCGGATAATCAGATTGTTGTGGTCTCTGACCTCCATGCATCCATGGGCGCGGGAGGTATATACAGTACCATAGGTGACCTGGAAATATGGATCCGTAACTTTCACAATCCCATTGTTGGAAGTCCGGAAACCATTGACAGGATGCAGCAGGCTTTTCCTTTGAATAGCGGGGAATCTACCCAGTATGCAGGTGGGTTGATGGTTAGGGATCTGAATGGATTGCTCCTGGTGGAACACGGTGGTGCCGATACAGCGCACAGGTCTGCCCTATTAATGTTCCCTGGAATCAAGGGTGCCGTGGTGGTTCAAAGCAACAACAGCAGGCTGCCGGCCCAAGCCATGGCCATTCAGTTGGCAGAAGCCTTTTTTGCCGATGTAATGGAGTTGGA
Organism: Bacteroidales bacterium; assembly: GCA_003555385.1. Classification (GTDB taxonomy): domain Bacteria; phylum Bacteroidota; class Bacteroidia; order Bacteroidales; family UBA7960; genus PUPG01. The sequence goes on along the minus strand of PWHO01000034.1, from coordinate 1,883 downwards.
TAAAGAAGCCCGCAAGTCACTGGCTGATGGTGAGGTTTTCGTATACGATGCAACGCGTTTTGATGAATTCATTGGCCGCTATGAATTGGAGGCTGCCCCTGGCTTTGTTATGGAATTTACGCGTGAAGAAGACAAACTATATGCCCAGGCCACCGGACAACCCCGTTTTGAGATTTTTGCCAGTTCCGATTCAATATTTTACCTAACCGTTGTCGAGGCCAGTATGACCTTTCATCGCAACCAGGAAGGGGAGGTAGATGCCATGACACTGCACCAGAGTGGAAACCACCGTGCTATTCGATTAAATGAGTCTGCGTGGGAGCCTTCACCTGAAGAGCTGGCCGAGTACCTTGGTGCTTATTTCAGTGCTGAATTGGAAACGTTTTACACCGTCGCCATCAATGATGAAGGAGCTATGGTGCTGCAACATCGCCGGTTTAAAAATATCCCACTGAAGGCTGAATCAAATGACCAGTATACAGGGGGCTTTCCCATCATGGAAATCAAGTTTGTCAGGGATGAGGCCGGAGTAGTTACCGGTTTTGAAGCCAGTAGTAGCAGGTCTTTTGGAATCGTATTTGAAAAGCAGCCACAATAGTGACCCCCCCCGACAAACCGGACGGCAAGTATAGCTACAAACAGAATTATCACGTAACACTTGAGGCACTCTGAAGTTTAAATCACGGGGCCGGTTCTCCGACGGGAACTTCATTTTTCTCTCCGCTGTCGAACACAGCCCACAGATGGTCTTCGCCATCTTTGTGTTCGATGAGTAATGCCCGGGAGTCTCCGCTGGCCCAATTACCAGTGTGGTTTACATCGATCACCACCACCAGTTTTTCACGCAGTTTCATGATTTCCGGGCCTTTATTGTGCCCTACGATGAAACGGTCCACATCAAAATAATCAAGGATTGGCGGGAAGTCTTCCGCAAACACAGGCTCCCTGTCTTCACGTGTTCTGACCATGCCCCGGTACCAATGCGGCCCATAGGTTCGGAACACAAACTCGGAGGTTCCTTCCAACTCGGAGGTCTGAAGGCCCAGGTCACGGCGCACAAGGCGGTTGGCCTCCGGCGGAGTGATGCCCCTTTCCACAAATTCAGGACTGATCCCCCCGTGCACCACCAGGTTACGGCCAATGCGGATGATGGAGTTCTTGCTGCGCAGCCAGCGGCCCAATTCCGTATCTTCATTGAATAGGTCTTCATAAGGGATTCCCATACTGTTGGTCCAGTCCAGGTAACGATCCTCCACATAGCGGACGTCTCCCCTCAGATTCATAGCCTCGTGGTTCCCGATGATGATGTGAACCTTGCCACCGGCTGCCAGGGCCTCATAGTCCAGTTTATAAAGAAGCCACAAAAGCGCCATCATATCAAGCCCCCTGCTGAACATGTCGCCGTTTACGATCAGGTGGTTCTCCCCATAAATCCAGTTAAAATCTTCATCGATGACATTTCCTGCCTGTAATATGGACACCGTATGGGCAAACCCGCATTCAATGTCAGCAATGGAAAATATCTTTTCCGGTTGGTCGAAGTCCCATTGTTCTTCCACGGAAAAATCAAAGAGGGTTACATTAAAAGGATCCATCCGGCTGTCATCCATGTTTCTCCCGTTGGGATATACTTTAAGGGGCTCCCGCCGCAGGTCAGCCTGGCTGATGGTTTCATCTTCCGTCACGGCACCACCCGGGCCGGGCGCTACACTAAGCACCCTTGCATTGAGTCCCTCATACAAAACATAAGGTCCGTCATAGTGTCCCCTTAAGGGCGGATCCTGTTCAGTCTCACTGCCGGTGGCTTCACTTTTGCTGCATGCCGTGATCAGCAGCCCCAGGAAAACCATGGTCAGCAGTGTTTGCTTCCACATTTCGTTTTT
>PWHO01000072.1 GCA_003555385.1 Bacteroidales bacterium | reverse complement strand
GGGTTTGTTGAATTGCACATGCCCCTTGATATGGGCATACAGCCCTTCATAGACCAGGAAATGAGACACCCTTTCCTCCATGATGCTTATCATGAGCCGGAAGTTGTCCAGGAAAGCGGGATCCAATACCCTTCCAAAAAAAGCGATTTTCATGAGGGAGCATTTTTTTCCGAAGTTAGCAAAATTGAAGACATATGGCGGTGTTATATCATTTCAAATCTGTGGGCGTCCAGTTTCAGGAAAGTGAACAACATCAGTGTCACACCCCAGAGGGATGATCCTCCGTAACTGATCAGCGGCAGCGGGATTCCGATTACCGGCACGAGGCCGATGGTCATTCCGATATTGATGGCAAAATGGAAGAATAATATGGAAGTGGTGGCGTATCCGAAAACCCGGCTGAAGACGGATCGTTGTTTTTCCGCCAAATATAATAGCCTGATCATCAGAGAGGTGTAAAGGCCTATAATGACCAGGCTGCCGATAAATCCCCATTCTTCCCCGACGGTGCAGAAAATAAAGTCGGTAGACTGTTCGGGAATGAAGTTAAACTGGGTTTGTGTGCCCTGCAAGAAGCCTTTTCCTGCAAAGCCTCCTGATCCGATGGCGATTTTCGACTGGTGAAGGTTGTAGCCGGCACCCTGCAGGTCAGCCCCTCCATATACCAGTACTTCAATTCGTGCTTTGTGATGGGGTTGCAATATGTTGTCGAAAGTGTAATCCACGGAGTAAACAAAAACCGCCAGCAGCATAAACAACCCGATCAGTTGAGGAATCACCCTGCTTTTCTTTCGCATCAGAAAACCGATAATCAGGGTGATCGCAGCCAGTGCTCCGATGATGATGAATTCATTGAAGATCAGGGTGAGCACAAAAAGCGACACTGCCACTACCCCGAAAAACAAGACCAGGCCACCAGTGTACCCCTCCCGGAAAAGTACCAGAATGAAAGAGGAAAATACCAGTGTTGTACCCACATCTTTTTGCAAGAGCACCAGCATAGCCGGTAGCAGGATGATGCCAAAGGCCTTCATTCGTGCGGAAATATCCGGTTTTTTCACCCTGGTTCTGCTGATCATTGAGGCCAGTGCCAATATGGTTCCGTATTTGGCAATTTCCGACGGTTGGAAGGCAAACCCACCCACCCGGAACCATGCCCGGGTGGCGTTGATCTCCACCCCGAAGAACAACACACCGATCAGTACCACCAGCAGGCTGACATAGATCACCCAGGCAAAACTTGTAAAAAAACGTATGTCAATGGTCAATACTGCGGCAGCCAGGACAAAGGCCCCGAGTATCCAGACCAGCTGCTTGCCGTAACTGGTTCCCAGGTCAAAAATATGGCGGTGCGCCTCGGTATATTCAGAAGCAAAAATATTAAACCACCCTATGGTTACCATGGCGAGAAACAGGAGTAATACCGTTTTGTCAATGCTTTTGAATATATTGAATTGCGGGGTCATTGGACTTTTTTATTGTGCGTCTTCAGGATGAGCTGTTAAAAAACTGGCGTCCAGTATGCGTTGTTCAAACCATGCCCGGTTCACTTCCCGGGTCAGGTATTTTTCAATCATCAGGCTGGCGATGGGAGCGGCCCATACCGAGCCATAGCCGGCATTTTCCACAACTACCGAAATGGCGATCTGCGGATCGTCTACCGGGGCAAATGCCACGAAAACCGAGTGATTTTCACCGTGAGGATTCTGCACCGTACCGGTTTTTCCGGCTGTCTCAATATCGGGAATGGCCGAAAAACTGCCCGTTCCTTCTGCCATTACGCGCCTCATGGCCTCCGCCATGGTTTCAAAATGTTCCCTGTCAATTTCAATATTGTTGGCCAGCCCAAACTGGTTGTTTTGGTTGTCGGGGGTGTCGATGGCCTTTACCATATGGGGTGTGATGTAATAGCCCCGGTTGGCCACGGCAGCGGTCATGTTGGCCAGTTGGAGCGGGGTAACCCCCAGCTCGCCCTGACCGATCCCCAGTGAAAGGATGGTCTGGGAACGCCAGCCCCTGGGTCCGTATAACCTGTCATAGTAGTCGGGGGTTACCACCAGCCCCGACAGCTCATACGACAGGTCACTGCCGAAGGGGCTCCCCAGGCCGAAGCTGGTCACATAATCGCGCCACTGCTGCAGTGACTCCTGGATGTTCTCAAATTTTGACTGGTTGATGGTGTTTTGAAAAATGATGCTGGAAAATGTGTTGCAGCTGTATTGAATGCCGGTGATGGCATTGACCGGGCTGGGGTGCGAGCGGCAGCGGATGCTGATGCCGGTAGTATGGTAGATGCCACCGCATCCGTAAGAGGTTTGCGGGTTGATTACCCCTTCCTGCAGGGCGATCAGGGTATTGATGATCTTGAATACCGATCCGGGCGGGTATTGCGCCATCAGGGCACGGTTGAACAGAGGGTTGAGCGAGTCATTCTGCAACATGCGGTAGTTTCTCGTACGTTGTCTGCCCACGAGCAAGCCCGGGTCAAAAGCCGGTGAGGTCACCAGCGACAAAATCTCCCCCGTGGATGGTTCGATGGCCACAATGCTGCCCCTTTTATTCTGCATGAGGCGTTCGCCATAAAGCTGCAATTCTCCATCCAGCGTGGCATAAAGATCCTTTCCGGCTACTGCCAGGGTATCGTACCGACCCTCCTGGAATGAACCAGCATCCCGGTTGTGCACATCCACCATACGGATACGCACACCTTTCTGCCCCCTTAACTGTTCTTCGTAGGCCCTTTCCACCCCGCTGACCCCGATATAATCGCCCGGGCGGTAGTACGGATCGTTGCTGATTACGTTGGGCCCGGCCTCGCCCACATAACCAAAGGTGTGTGTGGCAATGGGATAGGTGTATTTTCGAAGGGTTCGGGGCTGGACAAAAAAGCCCGGGTAACGAAATAGTTTTTCCTGGAAAGCGGCAAAGGTGGTTTTGGAGATCTGCCGTTCAAAGACCGAAGGCCTGAAGCGGGAGTATTGCCTTGCCTGTAGCAGCCGGCTTTCAAAGGCTGCCACTTCGATCCCCAGCAGATCGCAGAATTCCAGAGTGTCCAGTTCGGAAACCTGGCCGGGGATCACCATCAAATCGTAATGGGCTTCATTGTAAACAAGCAAATCCTCATTTCTGTCATAGATCAGCCCCCGTGACGGGTAATCGGTCACATACCGGAGGTAATTACTCAGGGCAGAAGTTTTATAGGACGAGTCCGCAATTTGCAGCAAAAACAGTTGCACGAGCAATAGCAGGCTGGTTGCCAGTATGATACCGGCAACAATCTTCCTTCGGTTGCTGAACTGTCCGGGATTGTGTTGAATCTGCATAAAAGTATGGGGGTGTTGCCCTTAGGGGGGTCATTTCCCTCCCTGCAAAAATACAGATTCGGTGTCACATGAGATAGTCTTTTACAAACAATTTTTTACCTTAGTACAATTGGAATTCACAATTAAGAAATAATTATGGCAAAGAAAAAGATCGTGGTGCTTGGTGCAGGTATGATTGGCAAGGCAATTGCCATTGACCTGTCTGAAAATTATGCAGTAACTTCTGCAGATATCGATAAAGAATCCCTGGAGTTCCTGTCGAAAAATTACCCCATAGAGGGGGTGGCGGTAAACCTGATGGAGGAGGATGCCGTTGCTGCGCTGGTGAAGGATTTTGACCTGGTTGTTTCGGCAGTTCCGGGTTTCATGGGTTTTGACACACTGAAGACCGTGATTGAGGCGGGGAAGAACATTGTGGACATTTCATTCATGGCGGAGGATTTCATGGAGCTGAACGCCCTGGCTGCTGAAAAAGGGGTAACGGCAATTACCGATGCCGGGGTGGCACCGGGGCTGCCCAACTTGTTTGCCGGCCGGCTTAACGAAACCATGGAAATATCTGATTTTGAATATATGGTGGGCGGATTACCCCGGGTGAAAGTGTATCCTTTCTATTACAAAGCTCCTTTCTCACCCATCGACGTGGTGGAGGAATACACCCGTCCGGCCCGTTACATCGAAAAGGGGAAATGGATGACCAAACCGGCCATGAGCGAACCGGAACTGGTGTTTTTTGACAAAGTGGGCACCCTGGAAGCTTTTTATACCGACGGGCTGCGTTCATTGTTACGAAACATGGACCACATCCCCAACATGAAGGAGAAAACCCTCAGGTACCCCGGCCATATTCAACTGATACAGGCCCTGAAAACTGCCGGGTTTTTTGACACGGAAGCCTCTGTTACGGTGAACAATACCGCCATCAGGCCCATTGACTTCACCTCCAAGGTGCTGATCCGCGACTGGCAGCTGGATCCCAACGAACCTGAATTTACCGTGATGCGCATTGAAGCAAGGGGCAAAGAAGGTGGAACCAAAGTAAAGGTCGTGTATGACCTGTACGATGAATACGACCAGGAAAACAAAATTTCTTCCATGGCCCGGACCACTGGCTATACAGCCACCGCCAATGCGGGGCTGATCCTCACCGGCACTTTCACCGGCAAGGGTGTTTACCCGCTTGAGCTGATCGGGATGGACCAGGAATGCTTTGACTTTGTGATGGATTACCTGGAGTTCCGTAACGTTACTTTTGAACGCAAGGCAGTCATAGAAAGCTGATTGGGATGCCCCGGGCCTGCTCTAAGCCTGCCCCGGGCCCGCTCTAAGCCTGCTCCAGGCCTGCCCCCGGGCCGGGTCCGGTTTAATGGTCCCGGAACTGCCGCCTCAGGAACTGGGCGTTGACAGCTACCACCATAGTGCTGGCACTCATCAGGATCGCCCCCACCGCAGGGGATGTTGACCGGGCCAATGGATTACGCAATGTTAATATCTTTATTCAGGTACACATCCTGAATGAGGTTCAGCAGCCTGACCCCGTCTTTCATGGGGCGCTGGAAGGCCTTGCGTCCGGAGATGAGACCCGTTCCGCCGGCCCGTTTATTGACCACGGCTGTTTTTGCGGCATCGGCAAAATCACTTTCACCGGAAGAGGCCCCGCCGGAGTTGATCAGCCCGATCTTTCCCATGTAGCAATTGACCACCTGGTAGCGGCACAGATCAATGGGATGGTCTGAAGAAAGTTTTTTATACATATCGGGATGGGTCTTTCCGAACTTCAGCGTTTTAAATCCGCCATTGCCCTCGGGAAGTTTGTGTTTGATCAGGTCCGCCTTGATGGTCCCCCCCAGGTGGTTTGCCTGCCCGGTAAGGTCTGCCGCGGTGTGGAAGTCCTGCTCCTTGGTTTTGAATGCACTGTTTCGGGTATAGCACCACAGTATGGTGGCCATTCCCAGCTCATGCGCCCTCTCAAAGGCCTGGGCCACCTCAAGAATCTGCCTGTTCGACTCCTCCGATCCGAAATAAATGGTTGCACCCACTGCGGCTGCGCCCAGGTTCCATGCCTCATCCACACTGCCAAACATGATCTGGTCGTGCTTGTTGGGATAGGTCATCAG
>PWHO01000243.1 GCA_003555385.1 Bacteroidales bacterium | reverse complement strand
CATAGGTGTCGGAGGGGAAATTCAGTTCATCGGCCAGGATCTTTGTGCGTCTCCCTTCAGGCTGGTAGAAGGAGGAGATCAGGGCATGGATGTTCACGGTGGTGGTTCCGGAGAAGATCAGCTCACCGGGTGCGGCGCCCACCAGGGGAGCAGCCATCTCACCAATGTGTTCGGCAAAATAGAACCATGGGCGTTCGGCACCCAGCCAGCCTCTAATTCCCAGGGTTTTCCATTCATTCAGTACCCGCAGCAGGGATTTTTCGGCATCCGCGCTGAGCAGCCCGAGGGAATTGCCATCTATGTAAATCGTGTTATCAGGGATATAGAACCGTTGGCGGAAATCCTTAAGCGGGTCTCTCCGGTCCAGTTCGCGGGCAATGTCACGCATGTCTTTCATATTAGTCGTGGCTTCGCCACTCCAGTTAGTCGAGGGCTGACGCCCTCTCCAGTTAGTCGGCGCTGACGCGCCTCCAGTTGTTGGTTAGTCGGGTGCTTCGCACCCTCCAGTTGTTAGTTAGTCGGGGCTGACGCCCCTCCAGTTGTTAGTTTCCATGGCCCGTGTGAACCAACAACCAACAACCGCGTCGCCTGTTTACCAGACCATTGGCAGCTTCCCCATCACTCATCCCATGAGAACCAACAACCAACCAACAACCAACAATCTGTCAGCTCCGGCCACGGTCTATGGGCTACCCTCACCATCCTCATCCCATGAGAACCAACAACCAAGGGGGCGAAGCCCCCGTTAACCAACAACTATTCTAAACCGCAGATTCAAACTGTTTCAGAAAACGCAGGTCGTTCTCGAAGAACATCCTGAGGTCTTTGACCTGGTAAAGGTTCATGGTGATGCGCTCGATTCCCATGCCGAAGGCAAAGCCCGAGTATCTGGCACTGTCGATGCCGCAGTTGTCGAGCACATTGGGATCGACCATGCCGCAGCCCATTACCTCGATCCAGCCGCTGTACTTGCAGATGGTGCATCCGGGCCCCCCGCAGATGTTGCAGGAAACGTCCATTTCGGCTGAGGGTTCGGTAAACGGGAAAAACGACGGGCGCAGGCGGATTTGTGTGTCTTCGCCAAACATTTCCCGGGCGAAATACAGCAAGGTCTGTTTCATGTCGGCGAAACTCACTCCTTCATCAATATAAAGGCCTTCCACCTGATGAAAGATACAATGGGCCCTGGCAGAAATCGCTTCATTGCGGAACACCCTTCCGGGGGATATGGTCCGGATCGGGGGCTGCTGGTTTTCCATGACCCTTACCTGCACAGAAGAGGTATGGGTGCGCAGGGCAATGTCCGGATTCTTCTCAACAAAAAAGGTGTCTTGCATGTCGCGGGCGGGGTGCTCTTCCGGGAAGTTCAATGCACTGAAATTATGCCAGTCGTCTTCGATCTCCGGGCCTTCGGAGATCACAAAGCCAATCTTTTCAAAGATTTTGTTGATGCGGTTTCTGACCACAGAGAGCGGGTGGCGGGAGCCTATGGGGTTAAAGCGGGCTGGCATGGTCATGTCCGGCCGTTGTGTGCTTCCGCTGTCTTCAGATGCAGCCAGCCTGTCTTTTTCCTCGTTAACCTTGTCGGTGGCAGCCTGCTTGAGCTGATTCAGACGCATTCCCACGTCCTTACGGCTTGCAGGGTCAACTGACTTAAAATCCTTGAACAATGCCGGGATCTCTCCTTTTTTGGACAGCATTTTTACCCGGAATGCCTCCGCTTCCTCTACGGTTTTTGCACTGAAACTTTCTACCTCTTTCAGCAGGGCGTCAATCTTGTCAATCATAGTTTGTTTCTTTATTCAATCACTTCCATCCTGACAATAGACACATCCTCTACCGGGCGGTCTCTGTCGTCGGTTTCCATGGCGGCGATGCGTTCTACCACTTCCATTCCTTCGATTACCTGGCCAAATACCGTATAAGCATTGTCAAGGTGAGGAGTTCCTCCTGTGGTGGTATAGATCTCCCGTTGCTCTTCGTTGAGGTCCAGGTCTCTTTCCTCAGCCATCTGATTGAGCCCTTCTTCACTGAACACCCTTCCCTGTGCGATATAGAATTGCGATCCGGATGATTCCCTTTCCGGGTTTGCCTGGTCGCCTTGCCTGGCTGCGGCCAGGGCTCCTTTTTGATGGTAGATGCCCGGTATGATCTCGGCAGGAATGGTGTATCCCGGTCCGCCCGATCCAAGGGGCTCTCCCGGAACTGCATCTATGCTCATCGGATCACCGGCCTGTATCATGAAATGGTTAATGACCCGGTGAAAAAGCACGCCTTCGTAAAAATCTTCTTCTATCAATGATAGAAAATTATCCCTGTGCAGTGGTGTTTCGTCATAAAGTTTGACGGTGATGTCACCCATGGTGGTTTCAATCTTCACATGGATGTCTGATGGCTCCTGGTTGTTGGATCCGTTGCCGGAATTGGCGCATGCGGGAAATAAAAACAGGCCTGCAAGGAGCGCAATGGCAAGTGATTTGCTGTTCTGGCTTTTCATTGTTCGATGTATTGATTTGAGGATGCCAAAGTTACATATAATGATGGTATCAGGCAATAATAAAAACGCCGGGGTGTCCGCCCCGGCGCAAAGGAAACATGTCTGAATCTATATTAATTGAAAGAGGGGTTGTTAATTGAAAGAGGGGTTGGCCCAGGAAAGGGGTAACATCAGTTGCCGTTGCGGTGACTTGTTTTTCAGCCTCCCGTTATAATTGCCTTCCACTGTCAGTCCCATCTTTTTGAAAAAATTGACCGAAGCTTCGGAGCATACAGGGGTATTGAGTTCCACCCTGAATACATCGTGGTGTTTCTGCTCTATTTCGCCGAACAACCAGCTTACCAGGCTTGTTTCCTGTTCGTCGGGATCGCACGCTGTGCCTGAGAAAAAAGAAAATTCCTTAAGCAGATCATTTTCATCGGGGCTATCCTTGCCGTTGGTATGGTAGTAATGTACTTCGCCAATAAGCGCCACCTCGTCGCGGTTGTTTTCCACCACAAGCATATTCCCTTTTTTTATGGCCTTATCAACAAACTCCCTCAAAAAGCATTCAGGTACGATGGAAGCATTCAGCAGTTTCTTTTCCCTGGTGACTTTTTCCAGAAAAAGTCTGTATATGTCCTTCTTGTCGGTATCTTTCGCAGTCCGGATTTTATAATGATTGTTCATGGGTGTGTTATTTTGTGCCTCAAAATCTGAAATGGCCATCAAAAACTAAAACATCTGTTTAAAAAATTGATTTTCAGACAATTAATCACCTTGCAAATATGAGAAAACTATTTCTTACAAAAAACTTTTTCATGTTAAAAAAATACTAACTGTCTTAATTCAGATCTCCGGTTTGCACTCAGGCGGCTGATCCGGCTTGTAAAACAAAAACCAACAATCCGGTCAAAATCACCAGTCGGAGCAGGTAAAGCCCGAGTTTTATCAACCTGCTTTCCTGGTCTTTCTGGCTTTCCTGGCCTGACCAGAGCGGGCTGTGTTCCATGGCGGGGGTTATGTAATTCAATTCGCTCATTGGTGGTTCTGTTAGAGGTTAGTTGTTGGTTCTCATGGCCTGGGGTTCGTGAAGGTTGCCTATGCTCGTTGGACGAGGCTGGCAGGTTGTTGGTTGTTGGTTTGTGGGTTCAGGGTTCTTGTTTGTCACTATTTAGATACAGCATAAATTGTACCAAAGGATACTATTTCAGAAGGAATAGTTTAACGAAGTGAAAAGTCCGGCGCCGGCTTCCTCAAAAATGGTGCTTTCTCCGCCGAAAAAGAGTTGACCGACAAACTGGAAATCCAGGTTGGAGGCCACTGAGTAGTTCAATTGTGGCATTAAAAAGGCCGCTTCGGTATCGGGAAGGGCCATCACCGCCAAACCTCCGCTGAGAATCGGGGAAAAAGCGTGATCAGCACTGAGTGTAATTGCATACCTGGAAAACATGATGTTGTCGGGCCGGAGGGGCTGGGTTACCTGTATTACTTCCCCCGGGTTTCTTTCATATCCGCCATTGTATAGTAGTTCCACCACACCGAATGTGCCGTTGGAGAACATGTAGTCCAGGCCCGCGGCCAGAACCAGGTTAGCTCTGTCCACGTTTTCCTGCTGTGTTGTGTTTTCCTGTTGTGTGGTACTTCCCTGTTGTTCCAGGTCGTAGAACCATGTGGCCTCGCCCTTGAAGCCGGCTCCCCCGATATGCCCGGCCCATCCGCCTCCCACGGCCAGGCGGTTTCTGAAGTATCCCGCAATGCTTTGAATGTCAAATCCCCTTGTGTTGAACACATATTTGGCCGCGGCTACCATGTCTTCCGCATCTCTGGCCGGGCTTACGGCCACTTCGATACTGGAAAGATGACTGATGTAGTGTTGTACCCTGAGGGCATCGGCACCGGGACGCTCTTCGTAGTCGAAATCAAAAAATGAATAGGTGTTGAAGAGGTCGTTGGGGTTGGATACCAGGTTGATCCCCCAGTTGATCCGTTGCCGGCCGGCCCTGACGCGCCAGCTTTCTGTGCGCCAGTTCATGTATAACCGGTCTAATTCTGTATGGCCGATCCAGCGGTCACCCGACAGCCATACCCAAGACATGTCAACCAGTCCGTCATCCTGAGCAAAAAAATCTTCAATGCCTGGAAAGGTTTCATGCATTTCATTGTACATCAGCCTGTTGCGCCCTTCAATATTCAAATCCACGGCATCAGAGATTCCCCATCTGAAATTAAGCCGGTTATGGATCAGCCCATTATACGCAGGATTGGAAAAATCTTTGTCCAGCTGAAGGCCGGGCATGGCCTTGATATAACCGCGCAGCCTGAAAGGGGAGTCGTTGCCGAATGGTTGTGCGAAAATGCCTTGAGTGGTTAATGTGGTTAGGATCAGAATGGTAGTCAGATACTTCATGGTGAGTTGGTTAGTTGTTGGTTGTTTGGGTTATTTTATTGATGGCGGACGGCGTCGGCGGGTTCTAATTTGGTGGCTTTCCGGGCGGGGTAAATGGCGGCCAGGATGGCAAACCCTACTACCATGGCGGCCACTTTCAGGTAAAATATGGCGTCCAGCTCGGGGTAGATAAGTGGCGAAAAACCGAAATCACGCAAAGCTTCTCCTCCGATGGGTGAGAGGTCCATTCCCCGCTGCTGCAAAAAGCTGATCAGCAAGAAAGATGCGGTTAGCCCGGCCACCCCGCCTGTCAGCGAAAGCAAAACCGTCTCAAGAATCACCATAAAAAACACCTGTATCCGCTTCATGCCCACTGACATAAGCATACCCAGCTCGCGGGTGCGCTCCAGGACCGACATCAGGATGGTGTTCAGGATGCCGAAGGCCACTCCCAATAAAATAATTGCCGTGATCATCAGCAGGCTTTTTTCTGTGATTTCAAACACGAATTCCAGGTCGGGTGCCAGTTCCTTCCAGGTTCTTACGGTTAAGTCCGGGTATTGTTGCCTCAGGGTTT
>PWHO01000307.1 GCA_003555385.1 Bacteroidales bacterium | reverse complement strand
TTATTGCAACTTGGGTGTTAAGTGACCCGTTGATACCTTTCCTTGCATGTTCCTGAAAAAAGATGTTTTCACTTAACTTGACCGGACTTGTTCAACTACCGGGTGAGATCGTGGTTCGCTTTGCTCATATGATCTATCCTTGCTCGTTAGCTGATGCCACTATTACCCGACCTACCTTCTCTCAGTGACAGGGCGCAGTTCACATCCCGATATCCAAAGCCCCTGTATGATGCAGAACAGCTTTCTTTGTTCTGGCGAAACATATCTGTGTGCGTAGGGGGGATTCTAATCGTTAACATTCGTACCTGTGAGGAAAATCGATGCAGGAACCTCCAATCCGTACAGTTTCTTATTCCGATGACTTTCCCACCGTGCATAGCGGTTCTTGAGATCGCGCTTTACGGAGGGCCCGAATAGCTGGATAGATTTGTTTTCCTGAGTATAATCTGAGTTCCAGACAGCAAATCTTCCGTCGACAATCTTCGAGAACAGGACTGCATAGCGCCAGAATTCAACGTTTTTGTCCGTCTGGCACATTTTATCAAACCAGTGTCGCGCCCAGATATTGCGCTCGTAAGCGTATCGTGCTGCCTTTAATGCGCTTCCGATTAGACCGGCAGTGCTTTCATATCTTTTGAGGATTTCGTCATTATATTCGCTTTTATCGGAAAACCCTACGACCATTATTCCCCGTGAAATTTCTGCTGGCTCCTCCTTATCCAATTTTGCCTCAATATATGTCCTAAGCAACTCCTGCCGACCGCTCATAAGAGCGGCGAGCACCTCAAGTGATAAGCAGTGATCGGTTTTCGCCCGGTCCAGGCGTTCAAAGCAGAGCTCATTTAGAGCAGGACTACAATCGTTAGCCCAAGTAGCTACCATATCAAGATGAACCCCAGCCTCCCCGAAGGTGAACCTCACCAGTGGATTGCTATCCTTGACCCGGCGGAATAGATCTTCGGCTTTGGTAGGGGCTTTTTCCCCAAGTGCATGTGCCAGCAAGAGGACGAGGTTATGAACAGCTGGTAGCTTCGTATCAGAAATGTCCAAAAAAAGTTCGTGCCAATGATCTGCCAGCTCCTCGGACGCTGAGACCACGCTCGCGAATTCTTCGAGGCCTATACAATCAAGCACGATGCGGGCCTTCTCTTGAGTAAGATTAGCCTTGAATTCTATAAATGCATCATAATTGCGTCTTTGGCGTTGATCAAAATCTTCGCTTCTTTCAGATAGCCGTTGCATCTCCTCAAGTATATCGTGGGTTTTCGACGGCCTTTCACTCACCTTGAACCTGCAAGGTTCCAAAGGAGTGGATGGATGCACTTGAAGTTCAATATCCGGGGCGAGGAGATTACCACTCAGGCCTGTGGCTTGCTTGATCGACATATCAATACGCTGCGCGATATTGCGTGCTGCATCTAAATTAAGCATTGCCGCTGCCCTTCCATACAATTGCGTTGAGATGCGATCGAGCACTTCGTTATGAGCTATAAAGCCCCTTGCTGCAGCTTCTAAAAGAGCCATCGAACCAAACCAGAATTCAAAACCGTCTTCCGTTTTTATATCTGATGCTTTCCAGCCGCTTTCGGCAACTTGACTTAATAATTCATTGTCACTGCTTTGAGCGATAATGCCAAGTGCTATCGCCCGTACACGCTCTGATTTCGACCGGAACAGTGTTGCAATATAAGTGCGGGCCTCCGTCGACAATTGCACAGATGTATATTTCGCAAGGACGAGCAGTAAATACTGCTTTCGTTCGTTATCCTCTTCGCAGGCTGAACCTATTAAAGCCTCAAATTCCTCCTCGCCGAGGGGTTTCGCTGATTCCATCAGATCGAGCAAAATGTCTCCATTCGTTTCGTCCGACAACAAAATTTCGGTCTGCTCCTGGGCACTAAGGAATGGGAAAGCTTGCAATAGATGGTATTGAGATACAATCCATGCGTCCTGCTCCGACAGGCCGAATGCAGTTCCTGCGACCTTCGCATCATGCAGTTTCTTGACTAATTCGTGTGCTTCTTTAATTGTGAGCAACGCATTGTGCCGATGGAGCTCAAACAGTCCTTGGCGCAGTGGGAAGCCTGAACGTTTGAGAACATCCGAAGCGAATTTCTTGTGTTTTTGAACAGCGACTTCCGGCTTGAACCGAACGATAGCGGGACGTGCCTTGATAAAAAAATGGTCATCGGAGGTTTGTCCCATGTTTTGTCGAAGTTTGCCTACATCGATCGCTTCGTATTGCTCTGCTGTTCCTGTTACATTTTCTGGTTCTTCAGATGTGGGATCGCAAGGATCTGTTGCGCAGTAATTCTCAATAAGGCGCCAGCTTTCAAAGATGGGGTTATCTTTAGTAAGTTCCTTTACCAAGGACTTTGCTTCCTTATCATCATTGGAGTGGCCCGTTGCACGCAGGATATTCACCAGCGTCCATTTTCCTGTGCTCGACACGACTGCTTCCCGTAGAGAGACACTCGCGTCCAGCAAGGCCATACGAGTCTGTAACCAGTCAATTCGGTTCAAGCTTACAAGATGAATGAAATCCTTATACGGGGCAGTGTGGTCCGAGTTCAGCGCATAAGAAAAACTCCAGTTCACAAGGCTTTTTGCAAAAGGTGCCAGTGGTTTTCCAGCTAGCAGCAACAGAGCAAGGCGTGATAGCCTGCTCAAGTTACCCTCCTCTTTGGGCAGATACTCCAAAATTGATCGCTCACTCGCCGAAAAAGATTGAAGTTTTTCGTCGATCTTTTTGCGATTCTTCTCGAGTTCTTCTTGGACTTTATCTTGCGGATCGCGAGAAGGATGCCTAAAAGTTCCCCGTTCTGGAGAGAGCGTATGGACCGAGAGCCAGTAATGCACCTTACCGGCAATTTCTTGCCACACGCTCTTGTCGCTGGTTGCTGCGATCAGTGCGCCTTGAATCCAATCAAAATTGGGTTGGTGCCCTCCCGCAAGGCTTAGCGCATAAGCAGCGTCAATAAAGCCTTGCGGCCTGCTTTTTACCAAACCAACAAAGGCGACGAATTGGGTTTGATCAGGGTTCTGGAGTTGCGAGAATCCCTTTGCAAGAGAGGCGGCGATGTCCTGCTCATAGCGCTCGTCTGCCACGGTAACGGTCAAGGCCGCTATAATAACATTTGCCGTGTCATCCAGTGCCGAGATTGGCTCCAGGAGCACCTCTATCTCGGCATCAAGATCACGACTGTTCCTTTTCGCAATACGAAGCCGGTCGATCATTGCAAAGCCTAAAGCTAGTGTAAGGCCATCGTCTTTTAGACAATAGCGCGTCGGATCCCCATCAACCCCCTGGTAGAAACGACCATCCGCGACTGCTCCCATGTCTTCTTCAAAAATATTGAGATCATCTATCTGCTTCGCATTCATCCTATACAAGATTGCCTGGGCATGCTTCTGCAACCGGCGTGCAAAACTTTGCGCCGGTTGCGGCACGGGAGCTTCTCGCTCGCTGATACGCATATGTTCGAAAAGAAGGCGGCTAACGGTGAGTTCCTCAAAATTAGTGATATCAGCCTTGTCCAGAAGCTCAAATGCGATTCCCAAGAGACGTGGATTTCGTAAGGATGACGCTACTGCTGAATGCAGGTCCGATGCCTTTATGCCATGCGTGGCCAAGATTTCGTTGCGTTCAGATTCTGTCCATTCCGGCACAGTGATCTCAGTGAAGCTCAAGGAAAGGCGGCGCTTTACTCGGTCCTGAAAGTATTCTGTGCGCGCAGTGATGATGAGACGGCCGCCAAGCTGGTTTAATTCATCAACGATACCCTCAATGATAAACCCCCAGTCGAAATTTGGCCTTTGGTTGATACCATCAATCACAACGATAAGCCCAGGACTATCTGTTGAAGGATGGCGGCGCCGCTGCTTCAGCCTTCTTTTACAGCGCTCTTGTGTGGTTGAGTTGATGCTATCGCCTGTCTGTCTGATGAGATTGGAAATAATGATATCAATGGCGTCTTCTTGTCTTGCCGTTTCAGTGAAATCGTCCGGGCTAAGAAAAACCATCAGCGGTTTATGCATCAAGGCAAGCCAGCTTTGTGCAACTATCCAAGATTTTCCATGTCCCTCGCCGCCGAGAATGCAAACCAACGTCTCGCAAAGAGTGTTGACAAGGCAGGCATGCAGTTTTTTGATCAGAGCCTTGCGTTGTCGGACGTTCTTGGTGTCGGTATCACCGGGTGAAAGAGGCTGCCCGAATTTGGTTCTCGCTTTTTTTCTGCTGGAGAATACGTCGTTCAGCCAATTAGTGTTCGCTTTCTGCGCGAGCGCCCAACCCACTGTAGGTTCGCTCAAGTGTGCTTGTATTCGGTCGGCGTGAGGAGCAAAATCTTGAGAGTTTTTAACTGCTTTTAGGCTATCTATCGCTTTTCGAAGAGTCTCATCGTCATGGATGTTGCTTTCCAGAAATTCTTTCACACTCCTTCTGCCCATTGTCAAGGCGACCGCAAGGGGCGGTAAGTCTGTTTCAGACCAGTCGAGGATCAAAACGTCAATGCCGCTTCTGTTTCCGAGCTTACGTGTGTCATCTACGAGCTGGTTCCGGATCATGGAAGTAGCACCAAGAACCCAAATGTCAGTTTCCGTGTCCCTTATCGAAAACTCCGCTATTTTATAAAGTACCTTTTCTCGAGGGACCTCTTTTTCATAAAGCTTAGCTTCGAAGCAAATAGCATCTCCTTCGTAGGCTGGCTTACCGTCGAGCCCAAACTGCGACCCGCTGCCTGCGAGTCTGAAAGGCACCTTAGTAATTTCGCTAAGGGCTGCGCCAATAAGCCCTTCAAAGCCTTTTTCTCGGGTAGCAGGCAGGGTCATGATGGCAGATTTAAGATTCTCAATATGCTGAAAAAGCAATTTGTTCATATGGCAAAAACTCTGCTCGAATTATTCCTTATCCCATTATCTAATCAATAGTTTCGATACACTGGTGGGCTTTCCGCCAGAGCGCCACAACGAATAGCGTTTTATCCTTCATCCTGCAAAGCAAGAGGCACAAAATACAATTTTGCACACCCTTGCTGGAATCTCAGAAATCAGACGATAGAAAAAGATGATGGATAAAACGTTGTTGAACTGAACTGCCCAACAGTTATGACCGTTTTCGTACTTATTGGGATTATATTCGAGCTTCACCGACTTTGCAACATCAAATCAGGCTGTTCATGGCAATCAGTTGACTGAATATGCTCGAGTGGTTTACAATTGGTGTCCTCTTGGGGTTTCTGGGTTTTATTGTTAGTGTCAACCGGAACATTACCCACAAGGAGGCCTATCTAGAAGCCCACTCTCTGACTGAAAGGATAAATCATATGGCCGGCCTGACGAATATGCCAATAACGGATATCATCAAAAAAAGAAAATCCAGGCGGACTTATACTGACAAGCCTGTAGAAACCGAAAAAAAAGAACAGGTTTTACAGTTTGTTGCTGATCTGAACAAACCGCCTTTCGGCTCATCGGCAATGTTTGAAATGGTTGACCTGAATC
>PWHO01000097.1 GCA_003555385.1 Bacteroidales bacterium | reverse complement strand
CCACGGATCAGGTGAAAATGATCTGGGTATTCTCTCCACCGCAATGACCGTAAAAATCACCAATGGTCAGTACGCCGCTGCAACCTTCCCAAAGGTCTTCTTTTTCCAGTTTAAACATATCCATGGCCAGCTTACAGGCAAAAATTTCACCGCCACCGGCCGTGATCATTTCCAGAAATTCATCCACCGGCGGAATATCCAGCTTGTCCATTTGTTGTTTCATCATGGCGGAAACACCTGCCTCGACTCCTGGCAGCATCCCCAGGATGGAGGGAAAGGGAAGTCCGCCGGGCATTCGCATGGCCGGATTTCCAACGGTTCCGGTATGGATTTTCTTCATTTGTTTTCTGGTAATGGCGTCCAGTCCGAAAAAGGTAAAAAACACCTTGGCTTCGATTCCCTCCATGACTGCGCCATTGGCCATGACCAGTGTGGCATATACATCTTCAATGGTCCCCTTGGCACATATGATGCAAACCTTTTTTAAGGGTTTTTCGTTCGTTTCTTTGTTCATTGGGTTAATTGTTTAGGGTTATACACAACTGGATGGTTTCGGTATGCCGGCTATTTTGGAAGAGTGTTTCAGGGGGCCACCGGGAAACAGTTTATACAGTCCCTTAATGTCGGTGATGCCAGATTTACCTACTTTTCTGATGCTGAGCTGAGCGCCTTGTGCGTGCTGCTCACGCAGGTAATCGATTACTTCAAGATGCTTATCAGTCAGCTCTATGCCAATGTCTTTGGCCATTTCTCCGGCAATTTCCTTTGTCCATTCTTCCGGGTTTGCAAGATACCCTTCCTGGTCTACTGCTACATTTTTGCCTGCAATTGTTTCTTGAGCCATAATTGTTTGTTTTTTTAATTGTTTGAAAGATTATTTATTGTCGAAAACTTTTTCAGAAAAGTAATCAAGAAGCCCATGGCGGATTTCATCTCCGGGCTGTTCATTTCCCGCATTACTTTAAACAGGGAATAAGACGGCGGGGTTTCTTGCTGACTTTCGTCCAGTGCCTGTATGGCGTTGTTTACCGTTTCGAGCAATTCCGGGCGGGTCATGTTTTTTAATGTGTGCAACAGGGGGACAATATTCCCGGAGAGGGTCCGGAGGTCTTCCGGGGTAAACCCGGCAACGATATTGTCTGCCAGCGTTCCCATTTCCCGTGCAAATTCAAAATATCCTTTCTTTTCGAGCAGGTGAAGGTTTTTGGTGAATTCAATGATGAGTTCGTTCAGGATGGGAGAAGCATCCTGCTTCAGATCCATCATGCTGTCTACCAAAGCCAGCATCTCATTGAAATTCCGTATGTTTTTCAACAGGTTCACACCCAACTGCCTGAGTTCGTCAGGATCAATTTCAATATCCTGCTTTTCAAGTTCTATTACCGAGGCGTTATACACCTCTTTTCCGATCAGCGACAGATCAGTTACCAGGTCATCAGTGGTCTCCGCCCTGAGCCGTTGCTGGTTTACATGATCAAGCACCTGGTCCAGCTTTTGCTCCAGGGTATCCATTCGTTTGATTATATTTTTCTCATCCATAAGAATCAATATTTAGGGGGTTCCGGTCAGCCTGTCACCTTGCGTTTTCCAGCCATTGTCATTTCAGATTCAACCGGCAATTCCTTCCCTTTAAGAAGAATGTGCCAGTAAATCCATCTGAACATAATTTTACCGTAGTGGTTGATGCTTGTGTTTTTCAGTAGATCGAAAGGTCCGATGCCCGGCAGGGGGAAAGTTCCAGGCAGGGGCTCAGTTTCGTAATTAAAGTCGATCAGGGCACCTTTTCCGTATCCTGTTTCAATGTAACAGTTGGCATGACCGTCAAAGCTCGCCGTCATCGGGCGTCCGTCAATGGCACTGAGCAGGTTTTCATACACAATGTCTGCCGAGAAATGCGCCACCGAGCCTGCTTTGGAAGTGGGCAGGTCAGCCGCATCTCCAAGAACAAAGATGTTTTTGTGGGCCTTGGACTGAAGGGTATGTTTATCTGTGGGAATGTAATTCATATCGTCTCCCAATCCACTGCGGCTGATCATTTCTGCACCCATGTTCATGGGAACGATGGTCAGCAGATCAAAGGGGACCTCCTGTTCATCATACGATACGAGGGTGTTTTTTTCGTTGTCGACTTTTTCAATATAGAAATCTGTCACCACTTTGATGTTTTTTTCAGTCAGAAGCTGACTCAGCATTTTTGTTGCCAGTGGTTTGGTGAAAGCCCCCGGCAAAGGGGTTACCAGTGAAATGTCCACTTTGTCGCGAATCCCCATTTCTGAGAAAAAAGCTTCTGCCAGAAATACAAATTCCAGCGGGGCAACCGGGCACTTAAACGGGATTTCTGTGATGGCAACCACAAGCTTGCCCCCTTCCCATGATTTAAGGAATTGCTTTAATGCAAGGGCGCCTTCCAGGGTGTAAAAATCAAAAATATTTTTGTACCAGTTCGGACCGCTCAGGCCGGGGGTTTCATCCGGCCGGCTGTGGGTTCCGGTGGCAACGATCAGGTAATCGTAAGGCAGAACCCTTCCTCCGTCCAAAATTACCTTGTTTTCTTCTGCCTCAATCTTATCAATATCAGAAAATATCACATTCACCCCCGGCGGGAAGAAATTGGCTTTCGGTTTTTCGACATCCTGCTTGTTATAAATCCCGAACGGGATGAATAAAAACCCCGGCTGATAATAGTGGGTTTTCTCCCTGTCAACAATGGTAATGTCCCACGCTTCCTTATCGAGGGCCTTGTTCAGTTTGTTGGCCATAATGGTGCCGGCCGTACCTCCACCAAGAATCAATAGTTTCTTCATTGTTAAGGGGTTTTTTGGTATATTTACAATGGTTACTTTTGTAGTATTGTCCTATTCCTGTATGTAGATAAATACATATAAAACAATAAAGGATCATGTAATTGGTTACAATTCAACGAAACAAAACTAGGGTAATTCAGGATCAAAGCCCAATTTTAAGATATGACATTTGTCATATTATGATAAATGTCATAGGTCTTCAACTATTAATACCGCGCTGATGGAAGGTCATCCGATGGATTCAGTATGCGACTGCAGTCAATGCGAATTGAGAAAAGCATTTTTCGATAGTTTTTCGGATGAAGATCTCGGAGATATCTGCAGAAATAAAACAGAATTTCCCTTTTTACGCGGAGAAACTATATTCCGTGAGGGAGATCTGATCAGGTATTTTTCCTACCTGAAAAGCGGACTGGTTAAATTGTTTAAAACGGATCCTGCAGGGAAGGATCAGATCATCACCATTGCCGGCCCTTATGATTTTGTCAGTCTTCTGGGGGTGTTTTCCGACACACACCAAAGTTATTCTGTATCTGTGCTTGAAGATGCTGTGCTTTGCTGCATTGATATTGAAAGGATGAGGGAGATCGCCCTGAGAAATGCAAGATTCAGCATGAATCTGATGGAAAGAATGGGTGCTGTGTCCAACAAGATCATCCGGGAAGGACTCGAGATCAGGAAAAGGAACACCCATGGTAAAGTGGCGTATATTTTACTGAAGTTCTGCAAAGATATTTATGGCGAATGCATATTCGATTTGCCGGTATCACGAAGGGAGATTGCTGAGAATATTGGAATGACCACCGAGAATGTGATCCGGACCTTGTCAGAACTCAGAAAGGAAAAAGTCATCAGGATCAATGGAAAAGAAATCGAAGTGGTGGACCCTGCGGCGCTTGAGCGAATTTCTAACTACGGCTGATCTGCAAAAACTTAAATCCAGACAAACCCAACATCCTATTGTATGATAAAAAATATTGACCCGAGCATTGCTTCATTTGTAATGCCCATGCAACGAAAAAAAAGGATCGGACTGGTGGCGCATGACCACCGGAAATCTGACCTGATTGATTGGGTGGCGCATAACAGGAATACCCTTATGCAGCATGAGCTGTTTGGTACAGGAACCACCGGTGGATTACTGTCCGAAAAACTGGGTCTTCCCGTTCATCGTTTTTTGAGCGGCCCGTTGGGTGGTGACCAGCAACTGGGAGCAGCCATTGCGGAAGGCCGGCTGGATCTCCTGGTATTTTTCTGGGACCCTCTTCAGGCTCAGCCTCATGACGTGGATGTCAAAGCCCTGTTGCGCATTGCCATAGTGTACAATATTCCCATGGCCTGCAGCAGGTCCTCGGCCGACTTCATGATCAGTTCAGCCCTGATGGAAACCGAATATGAGCGCTATGTCGTAGACTATGGTCAGCGACTCAAAAGCTGAACTCCTTCTTCTCCGCCAACCACGGGCAGGCTGATCGAGGTGGAGTTCAGATCTATTGTGAGTTCGGTGCCCGGATCCGGCCAAAGGGTGAAGTCCTTGTCACTGGAAAAGATCATCAGCCCAATCTTTTGCCCGGCAGGAATTACCTGATCTGTGGGTTCCATTTCAAACCCCACACGGTAAAAGGTTCCGGGTGGCAGCGGTTCACTTTCGCGGATGTTATTCCTGTTTTGGGGATCGGCCCAGCCGCGGGTGATGATATTGTCGGTGATGCTCGTATTCCTTCCTTCATTCCATGGCAGGGAAACCAGCCAGACAGAAAGGTTGGCGGCGGGCTTGTCGATGGCAAGCCGAATGTTTACCGATGCTACACCCGAGAGGGGCAGGTCTTCTTCCAGTTCCGGGGTCAGGTACAAGAGCCTGTGTTCGGTATATTCTGCCTGCGCCAGTGAGGAGCCGCTGAAAGAAAAATTATCGGTGAAGCGTTCCACACCCTGGTTAGGTTTTCTTTCCGTGGTAAGCCCTCCGTATCCCGGTGCACCAGGCGTGGGGAAAAACGCCACAGGAACGGCTGCGGGGTTGGGGAAGTCATCGTAGGGAGTAGGTTCCAGCCTGTCGTCGCGCTCACGCACAATCCATGCTGCCGGATCGTCCTCTACATTGTTCTCCTCACCGAAGAGGTAGCGGGTAAACCACTTGTTCATCATTTCAAACGGCGGAGGGCCGCCATGACCGCCCTGATGGTAATACATCTGAAGGGGCACGTCAGTATTTTTCAACGCCTCACTGACCCTGTAACTGTGAATGGGCATAACATTCCAGTCGTTGAAAGCATGGGCCATCAGCACGGCGGCTTCAAGGTCTTCAATGCGGTTCAGCAAGTCCCTTTCATCCCAGAAGTCATTGTAATTGCCGGTAACACGGTCAATGTTCTCCATGATCTCTGTATCGCGCCAGGTACGGTTGCAGTACTCGCGTTGCTCCGGGTTCGAATGGACGTAATCAAAAAAGAAATCCATGTCTTCGCCCAGGTAGCCATGGGGATGGACGATCAGACCGTCGGCACGGTAATAATGATAATAGGACGTATTTGGTGCCACAGGAATGATGGCTTCCAGTCCTTCCACACCTGTTGTGGCTGCTGCCACGGCCAGGGTTCCGTTGTAGGATGTGCCGGTCATGCCAACCTTACCGGTAGTCCAGTAGGCCTCCACTTCTTCGTCTCCGTCAGGGGTGGTATACCCTTTGGCGTTTCCGTTCAGCCAGTCAATGACT
>PWHO01000324.1 GCA_003555385.1 Bacteroidales bacterium | reverse complement strand
GTCAAATCCGACACGATAAAAAGTTCCCGGGGGCAGGGGTTCACTTTCACGGATGTTGTTCCGGTTCTGGGGGTCGGCCCAGCCGCGGGTGATAATATTGTCAGTAATCCTCGTATTTCTTCCTTCGTTCCATGGCAGGGAAACAAGCCAAACGGACAGGTTGGCAGCCGGTTTGTCAATGGCAAGCCGTATGTTGACCCTGGCGACACCTGACAGGTGAAGGTCTTCTTCCAGTTCAGGGGTCAGGTATAACAGCCGGTGATCGGTAAATTCTGCCTGTGCCAGTGCAGATCCGCTGAACGAAAAATTATCAGTGAAGCGCTCCACACCCTGGTTGGGCTTTCTTTCCCTGGTAAGCCCGCCGTACCCCGGGGCACCGCGGGTGGGAAAAAACGCCACAGGAACGGCTTCTGGATTTGGGAAGTCTTCGTAGGGAGTGGGCTCCAGCCTGTCGTCGCGTTCACGGACGATCCAGGCAACCGGGTCATCTTCCACATTATTTTCCTCACCAAAAAGGTACCGGGTGAACCATTTGTTCATCATTTCAAAGGGCGGAGGACCGCCATGGCCTCCCTGGTGATGGTAGATTTGTAAAGGAACATCCATTTCCTTCAAAGCTTCCGTTACGCGGTAACTGTGGCTCGGCATCACATTCCAGTCGTTGAAAGCATGGGCCATCAGCACAGCCGCCTGCAAGTTCTCAATGCGGTTGAGCAGGTCCCTCTCGTCCCAGAAATCATTGTAATTGCCGGTAACCCGGTCAATGTTTTCCATAATCTCCGTATCCCGCCAGGTGCTTATGCAGTAATCCCGGCGTTCAGGGTTGGAGTGGATGTAATCAAAAAAGAAATCCATGTCTTCACCCAGGTAGCCGTAAGGGTGTACGATCAGGCCATCGGCGCGGTAGTAATGATAGTATGAGGTATTGGGCGCCACCGGAATGATGGCTTCAAGCCCTTCCACTCCTGTGGTGGCTGCTGCCACCGCAAGGGTACCGTTATAGGATGTTCCTGTCATGCCGACTTTTCCGGTTGTCCAGTAAGCCTCCACCTCTTCATCCCCGTCGGGGGTGGTAAAACCCCTGGCATTTCCGTTGAGCCAGTCAATAACGGCTTTCGGGGCCAGGGCCTCTTCAATGGCTCCCATGGTGGGGCAGCCCTGAGAGTAACCGGTGCCGGGTGCGGAAGAATGCACCACGATATAACCATAAGGCACCCAGGTTTCAATCTGCGAATTGGAAATAACCGGTCTTTCAATGCTCCTTTCTACGGGATCAAATGCTTTCCGTGGGTTGGGTTCCGAATAGAGTTCCTGGCGCACATCCCAGAAATATTTTCTTTCAAGGGAACCTCCTCCCGCATAATACGGGCTGGATTCATAAACAACCGGGAGTCTCAGGCCTTCTTCGGTCTGGGGTGGACGCGTCACAGACACATGCATGCGATCCGGGCGCCCGTCACCATCAGAGTCAAACTCTGTTTCCACCCAAAGATCGTGGCGGATCCATGTTTCCGGATCTGAAAAGGCTTCGACTTTTTGGGCCATGCCGTTCTCTATCACAGGTCTGGCAATATCCTGCCCGGGCTGTGAAGTGGCATTTTCAGAAATAACAAAAGACGGTAAGCCAACAATGAATATGGCGAGTAGTGCTGATAATGTAAAAGAATGTTTCATGATGGGGTGATAAGTGTAGGGTGTGAATTAAAAAGAGTCAAAGATATATTACTTTCCCTTCCATACCATCTGGCACAGAAAAAAACGGAAACAGCTGGGTTGATTATTTACCGGATTAATCGCAGGTAAAAATAGAAAAAATACTTAATTTCGTGGGGTTATTTATGCCATAATTATTTATACCTGAAAATGGATTGAAACCTCAGGATCCAGGGGATATGTCATACAATATGGATAAAGAAAAAGAATACAAGGAAAAGATTGCCGAACTTGAAACCCGCCTCCGGGAGGTTTCCCGAAACAGGGACCAGTACAAGATGCTGGTAGAGAATTTAAATGAGGTGGTTTATACAATAGATGCAAAGGCAAATGTCACCTATATCTCTCCGAACATTGAATGGATCAGCGGTTACACCGCCGGGGAAGTGCTGGGAAAGAATTTTGTGGAATTTGTATACATTGAGGATAAACACGAACGGATGGAACAATTCCGGAAGGTTTTTTCCGGAAACATGGAACCATCAGAATACCGTTTTGTGAAGAAAAATGGCGAATTGGTCTGGGTCAGAACAAAAGCAAGGCCGTTGATTAAAGACAACCAGGTAATCGGATTACAGGGGACCCTCACTGATATCACCGATCTCAAAGAGTTTGAACAGGAACTGATTCTGGCGAAAGATCAGGCTGTAGCCGCAGAAAAAGCCAAATCCGCTTTTCTTGCCAATATCAGCCATGAGATCCGGACGCCAATGAATTCCATACTGGGGTTCAGCGAAGTGTTGTATGAACGGCTTGAAGATGCGGATAACAAGCGGATGCTTCAAATGGTCCGGAACAGTGGCAAACATCTGCTTGAACTGCTGAATGAGGTTCTCGATTTTTCCAAGATAGATGCCGGTCACGTGAATATTTCGCCGATGGAGGTGGATATCACTTCCATGCTTAAAGAAATGGAAATGGTTTTTTCAGAGAGGGCCAAAAGGAAGAAACTGAATTTTGTGTGCCGGGTTGATGATTCAATGCCTCGCTTTGTTAAGCTGGATTCCTTCCGGTTGCGGCAGGTGTTGTATAACCTGCTGGATAACGCAATCAAGTTCACCAATGCAGGTGAAGTCCGGCTTTTTGCAACCTTTGAAGCTGAGTCCGGAAATTCGGAAGGGGAGCTGGTCATCGGGGTGGAAGACACCGGGAAGGGAATCAGGCCGGAGGAAATGTCTGCCATTTTTAAGCCATTCTCCCAGCAAAGTGACCAGGCACCCGGTGAGTACGGAGGTACCGGTTTGGGTCTGACCATTTCCAAAAAACTGGTCAACCTGATGGGCGGTGACATTCATCTGGAAAGTACACCCGACAAAGGCTCTGTTTTTACTGTCGTCATCCCTGGTGTACCTGTTGTGAAAGAAATCATCGAAAATGATTAGACCAGGGCTTTTTTGATCAGGAAGAATTCATTGAGGTTCTCCAGATCCAGTATGCCTTTAAACTGATCATCAGAAAATACAGGAAGCAGGTAAAGCCTGTTTTTCTGCATGTGCTGATAGATCTCAAACAAAGGGGTATCTGCAGTGACAGGTTTGATGTCGTTTCGCATTACATCCTGAACTTTACCTTCCTTCCCGTGGGCGTTCAACCCGTTGATCAGATCGTTTTTGGTCAGAATGCCTGAATACTGACCATCCGTTTTTACCACAAATCCATTGTCCGGGATATGGATCAGTTCCTCCGCAGCTTTTCCCAGGTTGTCTTCGGCATCCAACTCAGCATATGAAGTACTGATGATGTCCTCAACAGTATAATTTTTAAGCACATCCTGGTATTTGATCATTTCATGCTCTCCTTTGGCACCAAGCAGGATGAAAAACCCGATGATGACAAGAAACGGGTTAAAAAACAATCCGGCGATGATAAAGAAGATGGCAAAAACCTGCCCGATGTCCTTGGCGATCTGTGTGGCCTTCAACCGGCTCATCCTGATGGAGAGTGCAGAGCGGAAAAGCCGTCCGCCGTCCATGGGAAAGGCTGGAATCAGATTGAAAACCACAATAAAAAGGTTGGCTGCAAGCAACATCAGCGGGAAGTTTTTCATGGTAATTGATTCAAACTCCATCTGGCTGACAGGAGTTGTATGCAAGGTTACCAGGTACACCCACAAAACTGCAGCAATCACAATATTCACCAAAGGCCCGGCTGCCGATACGATAAATTCTTCTTTGGGTTTTTCCGGCATTTTGGACATCTGGGCCATCCCGCCGATGGGCAGCAGGATGATGCTTTTTACTTCTCCCCCCAACCTGATGGCAGCCAGGGAGTGGCCAAGTTCATGCAGTACCACGCAGACAAATAAAGCCAGTACAAACAATACATGCATCAGTATCTGGGTTGTCTCCAGTCCACGGCTAGCACTGATCAGTACAATCCAGGCAATCAAAAGGGAAAAGGTCCAGTGTACGGAAACCTGAATACCAAAAGGTTTGCCAAGTTTCAGCGAATACCTGCTTTTCATCCGTTTTCAGTTTGGTGAATAATTGCGTTACTTTTGTAAAGATAACAAAGACACAGTAATACTTGATATGAAAAGCGGGCTTGTATTTGATATGCGGCGATACTCCGTGCATGACGGTCCCGGAATCAGAACATCTGTTTTCCTGAAGGGTTGTCCGCTGCGATGCAACTGGTGCCACAACCCTGAAGGGATTCTGCCAGAGCCCCGGAAGATCAGAAAAGAAAGATCAGTGGATGGCCGGAAGAATATGGTTGAGGAAACGGTCGGGAAATGGATGAGCTCGCAGGAGGTGCTTGATTTTTTACTGAAAGATCTTGTGTTCTATGAGGAAAGCGGAGGAGGGGTCACATTTACGGGCGGAGAGCCTTTGTTTCAGCCTGACTTTTTGCTGGATATGCTTCTCGAATGCAAAAACCTGAACCTGCATACGGCCGTGGATACCTCCGGGTATGCTCCGTCAGAAGTTTTTCAGGCAATTTCAGGAAAAGCGGATTTGCTTTTATTTGATCTGAAAACCGTGAACCAGGAGAAACATCTTGCCTATACGGGAAAGGGAACACATCAGATCCTTCGCAATCTCTTTTCTCTGAAGAAAAACCGACCCGAACTAATTATCCGGATTCCTGTGATCCCCGGATTCAACGATCAGCTAAGTGAAATGGAAGCACTTTGCGAAACGCTTTCACGGGTTGATGTACCCGTAAAAAGGGTGGACTTTCTTCCTTGCCACAATTGGGGACGTCACAAATACGAGGCCCTGGGGATAGAACTCCCGGAAGGGGTACCCGGTAAGCTTCCGGAGGAAATTTTATATAAATTTATGGAGGTGTTTTCTGATGCCGGCTATCGTGTAAAAAAAGGCGGTTGACCAGTCGCCATTCCAAAAATAAAAGCATATGACAGAACGGATCCGATTGCTCAGAGAAGAAAGCCTGGAGGCTGATCACATCCTGCATCACGAAAGGGCAATGCTTGTTACTGCATTTTACCGCAACCACCTTATTGAGGAAGAGCCGGTCCCTGTTCAGCGTGCCCGTTGCCTTAAGTTCATCCTTGAAAATAAGCAACTTTATTATGGTCGGGGAGAACTCATTGTTGGTGAAAGAGGTCCTTTCCCCAAGGCAACCCCAACTTACCCAGAGATTAGTCTGCATACTCCGGAAGATTTAAATATCCTGAACAGTCGTCAAAAGGTATCGTTTAGTGTTTCTGAAGAAACCAGAAATGTGTATGAATCGGAGATCATTCCTTTCTGGGATGGAAAAAGTAACCGGGATGAACTGATGCGTTGCATGAGCCAGGAATGGAAAATTGCTTTTGAGGCAGGGGTTTTTACCGAATTTCAGGAACAGCGTGCGC
>PWHO01000239.1 GCA_003555385.1 Bacteroidales bacterium | reverse complement strand
TGAGTGCAATTGTTAATATTCATGCAAGACAAATTCTGGATTCCAGAGGGAATCCGACGATAGAGGTTGAAGTGATCACTGAAAATGGCTTTATGGGCCGTGCAGCAGTTCCTTCAGGAGCCTCTACCGGGGTTCATGAGGCAGTGGAGCTTCGTGACGGAGACAAATCCGTTTTCCTCGGGAAAGGTGTTACCAAGGCGGTTAACAATGTCAATACCACCCTGAACAACGAGCTCAAAGGCTTTTTTGTTACCGACCAGGGGCTGATTGATAAAACCATGCTGCAAATCGACGGCACACCCAATAAAGGGAATCTTGGTGCAAATGCCATCCTTGGTGTGTCACTGGCGGTGGCCAATGCTGCAGCCCAGGAAACCAGCCAGCCATTGTTCCGCTATATTGGCGGTGTGAGTGCCAACACCCTTCCCATGCCCATGATGAACATTCTCAATGGAGGTTCACATGCCGATAACTCAGTAGACTTTCAGGAGTTTATGGTGATGCCGGTTGGTGCTTCCTCCTTCAGCCAGGCCATTCGGATGGGCGCTGAGATTTTCCACCAGTTGAAAGGCGTGCTGAAAAAGAAAAACTACTCCACCAACGTGGGTGATGAAGGCGGCTTTGCCCCTAACCTGAAGTCCAATGAAGAGGCCGTACAACTCATTTTGCAGGCAATTGAGGGTGCCGGTTACCGTCCCGGTGAGGATGTGTTCCTGACCCTGGATCCTGCTGCCAGTGAATTTTTCCTGAAGGATGAAAAGGTATACCACTTGCATAAATCCACAGGCGACAAGCTTACTCCCGCACAAATGGTGGATTACTGGGCAGAATGGGTCAATAAGTACCCCATTATTTCCATTGAAGACGGTATGGACGAAGATGACTGGGAAGGCTGGGCCCTGATGACCAAACAAATGGGCTCAAAAATTCAACTGGTTGGCGATGACCTTTTTGTTACGAACGTGAATCGTCTGCAGAAAGGAATTGACAGCGATGTGGCCAACTCCATCCTGGTAAAAGTTAACCAGATCGGATCACTCACCGAAACCATCGATGCCGTTAACCTGGCGTATAGAAATGATTATACGGCCGTAATAAGCCATCGTTCAGGTGAAACCGAAGACACCACCATTGCGGACCTGGCGGTAGCTCTTGGTACCGGTCAGATCAAAACAGGCTCTGCCTGCCGCTCTGAAAGAATTGCCAAGTACAATCAGTTGCTTCGCATCGAAGAAATGCTTGGTGATACCGCAAGGTATCCCGGAAAAGACTTCCGTTTTGTGAAGTAATTGGATTACTTGTAGGATATAAAGGGTGCATCACCAGGTGGTGCACCCTTTTTTTTGTCCGGTTACCGACAGGGGGTAAAAAAAGACAGTATTTTTTGTCATATTTTCTTCACATCAGCGAAAAAATTCCCATCTTTGCTGCCCGTATTAACCCGGATCATTTTTTTGATAACAAAAGACCAACCATATGAGTTTTGGTTTTTTTGATTTTCTCACTTTGTTCGGATCCCTCTGTTTGTTCCTGTTTGGGATGAAAACAATGAGTGAAGGGATTCAGCGATTTGCGGGTGATCGCATGCGGTCCATCCTGAAGGCAATGACCTCCAACCGCTTCATCGGGGTGTTTACCGGCTTTTTACTGACCACCCTTGTACAATCATCTTCAGCATCTACCGTAATGGTCGTCAGCTTTGTAAATGCAGGGCTGATGAACCTGACGCAGTCAATCGGGGTGATCATGGGGGCCAACATCGGTACCACCACCACCGCCTGGCTGATCTCGCTTTTGGGGTTACAACTGAAAATATCCGTTCTCTCCCTGCCCCTTATCGGGATCAGTTTTCCGCTACTGCTAAGCTCGCGGGAACGCCTAAACTCAATGGGGCAAATCTTTCTTGGGTTTGCACTGCTGTTTCTCGGACTGGACTTTCTCCAGGAATCAGTACCGAATCTGCATGCCAACCCCCAGATGTTTCAGTTTATCCAGGACCTGACCGATTACGGCGTGTACAGTACCTTCCTGTTCCTGGGGCTGGGAACGCTGCTTACTATTGCACTCCAGTCGTCCAGTGCCACCATGGCGCTGACCCTGGTGATGACAAATTTTGGATGGATCGGTTATGAACACGGTGCAGCAATTGTACTTGGGGAGAATATCGGTACAACCATAACCGCCAACCTCGCGGCCCTGGTTGGGAACGTGTACGCCAAACGGACGGCCCTTGCCCATACGGTATTCAACATTATCGGGATCATCTGGATGCTCTTGATCTTCCGGTTTTTCCTCAACCAGATTGATCACTTCATGGTGCATTTTGGTCTTGGCTCGCCCATGGACAATCCTACCATGATTCCAATCGGGCTCTCCATTTTCCATACAGTCTTTAATATTACCAATTCTTTGTTGCTGATCGGATTCATTAAGTATCTGGTCAGGTTTGTGGAATATATGCTGCCTTCCCGGGGCAAGAAGTTCGAGCGGCCCCAGCTTGAATATTTCAGCAGTGGATTCCTGCATATGGCTGAGCTGTCTGTTTTCCAGGCAAAAAAAGAGGTGCGCAGGTTCTGTGAGCTGGCCCATAGGATGTTTAACTTTATCCCCGCCCTGATCATTGAAACTGACAAGAAAGAATACAAAAACTTGCTGGAAAAGGTCAGCAAGTACGAGGAAATTACTGACAGGGTAGAGGTGGAGATCACCTCATTCCTGATCAAAATTTCCCGTAAACAACTCAGTATGCAAGCCTCAGAAGAACTCAGACGAATGCGGCTTGTGAGCAGCGAGATTGAAAAGATTGGAGATGTGTGTTTTAAGATGTCCTCCATCCTTGCAGACAAGAAAAAAGATAAGATCTATTTTACCCCATCCCAGCGAAGCGACTTATTCGAGATGTTCAAGCTGGTCAATAACGGGTTTGAGTTGATGATGGAGAACCTGCAGAGCAGTACCCTGGAGGCACGTGAGAAACTCCCCCGGGCCATGGACCTTGAGAAAGAGATCAATGCTTTCCGTGATAAAGTAAGGGAGTCAGTGATTGTCGATATTGAAAAAGATTCCTCGCATGTAAAAGGCGCTTTCTATTTCAATAAGATGATCACTTCCTGTGAAAAGATCGGCGATGCCATACTGAATATCAATGAAGCCGTGGCCGGTGTAAATATTGAATAAAGCCGGGGTATAATGGCTGATCAATGCAAAAAGCAGGCCCTGCCCGTCCGAAAAAACGCGCAGGGCTTTGTTATGGTACCGTAAGGGTATGGTTGCTCCGAAGAACCTTCTTTAATTATAAGCACTGAGCCATTGAGGAAGCACCTCTTCTTTCCATTCTTCTTTTTCCCGGTTGATCCTGTCCATGTCAAGTCCGATAAACTCCTGTGCTTTTTCCTTTGTAGAAAGGTCAGGCATCTCGATGGGGTATTCCACTCCGTATCTGTTAAAAATGGAGGTAAGCTTCAGGCTGGCTTCCTGGGCTTTCTGGATAGAGGTGGCCAGCACTCTGAGGGCTTCAGATGGAGAATGAAACCCCATGGAGTTGGCGGCAGCCACCCAGTCCCAACGCCACTGTGAATGCCTGATCAGCTGCAGCACCGGATCCATTTCCTCTTCGTTGGCCCCGGCATCCCAGGCATGTTTTGCCTCTATATGTACCCTGGCTAGATTTCTCTCTGCGATGCGACGCAATTCACTGACCCTGTCCTGTTGTTCGTATACCCTTGAAATGAGGGCTTCTTCATCCTCACGGTGGCAAACCATACAGGAGGTGTCTACCTTGTCGAGCGGGCTCATCAGGTGATGATCCGTGAATTTGATCCCGCCTTCGCGCATGTAAGGCATGTGGCAGTCTGCGCATGAGACATCTCGCTGGGCATGAATCCCTGTCTTATACAGTTCGTAATCCGGGTGCTGTGCTTTTAGCATAGGAGCGCGGC
This sequence comes from Bacteroidales bacterium, assembly GCA_003555385.1. Lineage (GTDB taxonomy): Bacteria > Bacteroidota > Bacteroidia > Bacteroidales > UBA7960 > PUPG01. Next base: position 17,873 of record PWHO01000239.1, on the reverse strand, counting down.
TCAACGCATGAACCCAGTCTACATGGTCTATGTTATCTTTATAATATTCCATCTCATCAGCAGAAAACCCCTCGTCCCATGGAAAAGTCAGGTAGTTGTCCTCTGCGAAATAATACTCAACATGGCATTGAGCACATACCAGTGACCGCATTTCCTGGCGGGTGGCGTTGTTAATGTCCCTTCCGCGGCGTTCGAAGGCTTCTGCCAGCGCCGGGCGGGTAATCCGGAGGTTCATTGTTTCCGGGTCGTGACAATCCTGGCAGCCAATCGGGTGCTGGATGTTCGGGCCCATTTCGGACCAGCTTTGTGCATAGAACTCACTGACGCCGATCTCATTCATCATCCGTGGAACATCTGTGCTCTTGCATGTCCAGCAGGTGGCGGGTTGTTCCACTCCGGTACGAAGCGTATTTTGTATATCGGTAACTGAATAATAATGCCCTCTTCCCTGGTTGTAATCACGTGAAAAAGCATATCCGGCCCACATGACGACCATTTCGGGATATTTCTCAAGGTAGTCGATCATTGCTGATCCGTAATACCGGCTTTCGAACGTGGTATCAAGGGTCATCAGATATCTTTCGTACTGCCTGGGAAAATTCTCCCCCCAGACTTCATTGTCGGGCTCCCATTCGGAGATGGGGCTTACCATCTGAAAATAGAGCTGGGCTTCACTGCGTCGTTCCACAATAGAGGCCGCAAACAACCCGATGACAAAAACGATCACAATGGTGGCGAAAAAAAGTACCCAATTAATCCAGGGTTTTTCTTTGGAAATTTCTCTGATACTCTTCATGTGTCTATTATTATTTATTTTGGATATTCCACAACTTTTACACCTCGTGTATCTTCTTTTCCTGCAATTTTTTCCACCCACGAGGGGAGTGCTGAGGGAAGTCTTTCCACCAGGGCATGAGGGGCTGCTGACAAACTCCTTACGCTGCTGTGCGGTACCTCACGATGGCAGTCCCAGCACAATTTGCCTTCCCCCTCTTCTGCACTGTCTCTTGTGACCTCCACGAGCTGCACCATGTCAACCAGATCAATGTGACAGTTGATGCAGTTCTCCTGTACAACAGCGGTACCTCTTCTTTTTATCTGCATTACCTGTGGCTCCCACCGAAAGGTGAAATAGGTGGCATGTTTCAGTCCGTCTGTTCCTTTTACATAATATTTCCTGAAGAAACTATCCTGTGGAACATGGCATTCCACGCAAGTGGCTTCGCGGCCGTGACTGCTTTTATCCCAGGATGCATAATAGGGATACATTACATGGCAGTTGATACAGGTCTCAGGTTCATCTGACAGATATGAAACGGCGTTGGATACGTGCACAACCAGAACAAGTATGCCCGTGAATATTCCCGCCAGTATTACAACAGTTGTTCTCCACTGCGGCGGAGGAAGCAGGAAAAAATAGAGACGTTTTATCCGGTTCATGATGTGATGAATTTGTCGATTAAAAGACAAATAGTACTTAAATGTACAAATTATATGCAAAGAGTGCAAAGCTTTTCACGTGAACCCTGAAAATTGTTCTTTAGACTTAATTAAAACAACGCAATAAATTGATTTTTTAAAAGTTGTAATCCAGATTGCTTCCCGAATCTATTGTAAAAACCCGGTGGCTGCGACTTATTCATGTTAATTTAACGTATATTTATGAAAAACCATATTTTGTTCTTTTTTTTTTGTTATTTATCCTCGAAATAACCTATTTTTGTATGATGATTCTGCGGCTTGGAGTATTGTATATGTGAAATTTGGATATGTTTAACCGGGTTACTTTCATAATGCACTGATGATTAGGGTTGTTGTATTTTTTTTGTTATTGATTTATTTTTCAGGCGGTACACCCCTCCATGCTTCAGTTGACACTGATTCAACAGATAAGCATGAGGATCTGGTCGATAGCCTGAGAGAACTTGTAGCGCAGCCTGAGCTGGAGGATTCTTTGCGAATGGATGCTCTACTGGAGTTGGCATGGTCTATCCGGTCATCCAATCCCGCAAGCGCGATGGAGTATGCCCGTGAAGGACTTGCCATGGCTGAGGAGATGAATTTCCCGCGTGTTGTGGGGCGGGCGCTGACCGATATCGGCCTTATCTACTGGCGGATGGGTAATTTTAGTATGGCCTATGATTTTTTCCTGGAAGCCAGGCAAATACAGGAACGCGAGGGAGACCGTTTTGGTTATGCAAGAACCCTGGCCAGCATGGGCATTGTGTTCTCCGGGCAGGGGTATTATGACAATGCCCTTGAACATTACTTCCGCGCTCTCAGGCATTATGAGGATATCGATTCCATTGCCCGCACCGCCTCGGTCCTGAACAATATCGGTACGGCTTACCAGCGTCAGGGGAATTATGAGCTTGCAGAGGAGTATCACATCCGGTCCCTGGCCATCAAGGAAGAATACGGTGATGAAAAAGGGAAAGCTTTTTCCCTGAATAACCTCGGGCGGGTCAACCAGCAACGGGGACACTATTCAAGAGCCCTTGAGTATTTTATGAAATCCCTGGAAATCCGCGAAAGGTACCAGGATACAAGGGAAATGGCCGCTACACTCAGGAATATAGGCACCCTTTATCATCAGAAGGAGTTTTATGAAGAAGCCATCGGGAATCTGACCCGTTCACGGAATTTGTACAGTGAAGTAGATGACCAGCGGGGTCTGACCAGGGTTTACCATCATCTTGGGGAGGTATATGTTTCAATGGGGCGGTTGTACACGGCGCGGGATTATTTTCGCGAAAGCCTCAATATGGCAAGGGAGCTGAACCTCCCCTCCCTGAAATCAGACAATTATGCCCGATTGAGCGAAGTGATGGCAGACCTGGGCAGTTACCAGACAGCTTACCGGTACCAGGAGGATTATCTGGCCATACAAGACAGTATTTATGACCATGAAAGTCAGCGACGGGTCATTGAGATGCAGATGATGTACGACCGTGAACGCAAGGAGAGCGAGATCGAATTGCTGAGAAAAACCAATGAGATCAACGCCCTGAACCTTGAAAAGCAAAGACAATTCAGAAATTTTCTCTTGTTGTTTACAGGCCTGATCTTGATTTTGATGTTGCTTGCTTACAGTCGTTTTCGAATGACCACCCGGGCCAATAAAATGCTGGAGGCGCAAAAAGCCGAGATCAGTCGTAACAACTACCAGCTCAAGGAGTTGAATGCGATACTGGTGGAGCAGAAGAAGAAAATGGAGGAGCTTAACCAGAAGCTTCAGGAATCTGAGAAACATCTGATAGAAACCAATAAGACCAAAGACAAGTTCTTTTCCATCATTTCTCATGATTTGCGCAATCCCTTTGCATCCATTGTGAGTTTCTCCAGGATACTTAAAAGAGACATTCAGGATCTGGATAAAGATGAACTGCAAGAGCTCGCCCTGGAGCTTGACAAGTCTGTAGTAAAGATCAGTAACCTGCTTGAGAACCTGCTGCAGTGGTCCCGTTCGCAAACCGGAAAAATTCAATATAGCCCCGAATTTTTTGAGTTGAAGGATATCATTCGTGACAATATCAACCTGTTTTCTGCCAATGCCAGGGAAAAAGGCATCGAGATCAATGACAAAGTGAATGAGCAGCTTGTGGTATGGGGAGATGTCAACATGACCAACACCATTATCCGGAATCTTTTGTCAAATGCCATTAAATATACCGAGTCAGGGGGGTACGTGGAACTTCTGTCGGATGAGAAAAACGGTGTGGTTGAGATTTCTTTGGCCGATAACGGAACCGGGATTTCCGGTGAGGATCAGAAAAAGCTTTTCCGGGTAGATGCCGTTTACACTACCTATGGCACCCGGGATGAGAAGGGAAGCGGGCTTGGCTTGTTGCTATGCAAAGAATTTGTTGAAAAACAAGGTGGTACCATCCGGCTCTCCAGCCAGGAGGGTGAAGGCTCAGTGTTCACTTTTTCCATCCCAAAGAAGACTGCTTCTGCCTCAGACAGCGCTTAAGTTTTTGGCCCTCATGCATGTCAGATGCATAAAAAGTCGTATATTTGCACTCCAATTTTTAGGAACGCGGATGTGGCGTAATTGGTAGCCGCGCCAGACTTAGGATCTGGTGCCGAGAGGCGTGGGGGTTCGAGTCCCTTCATCCGCACAATAACAGGATTGTTGAACCCCGTAATAGACATGATGTTCCTGGTCTGGCGGGGTTGTTTTTATTTTTGAAAAGCTGAAGCAGACAGCCTGGCTGCTGCTTCAAAAACCGATTGAACGATATGAATATTGTACAGGAAAACACCGCCCCCCTGGAAGCAGTGCTGAAAGTAACACTCAACTAGGAAGATTATCGCGACCAGGTTGATAAAGAGCTGCGTAACCTGCAGAAGAAAGCGCAGATGCCCGGCTTCAGGCCCGGAAAAGTGCCCGCGGGCATTGTGAAAAAGATGTATGGTAAAAGTGTGCTGGCTGAGGAGGTCAATAAGATCCTGGCAGACGCCGTTTACAATTACATCAAAGAGAACGAGTTAAATGTGCTTGGGAACCCGTTGCCGGACAATGAAAAAGCCAATGCCATTGACTGGGACAATCAGACTGAATTTGAGTTTCACTATGAGATCGGCCTGGCCCCTGAAATCGATCTGGAGTTATCAGAAGAGATAGAGGTTGAATATCACAAAATCAAGGTAGAAAATGATATTGTGGACAATTACCTGAAAGATATCCGCAAACGATATGGCAAGATGACCAATCCGGGTATTGCTGAAGCCGAGGATGTGCTTTTTGGTGAGTTCACCGAAATGGAGTCGTCGGATAACCCAAAGGATGAAGGCCATACCCACAAAGCAAATGTGTATATCCAGTATCTGAAAGACGAGGAACTGAAAAAACAGTTAGAGGGTGCCAAACCGGGTACTTCTGTAGAGATGGATATTGTTAAGGCGGTCGATTCAGAAACGGAAGCGGCAGCCATGGTGGGCGTGAAAAAGGAGGAGCTTGACCAATACAGCCCGCTTTTTCGTTTTGTGGTAGAAAGCATCAGCCGTGTGGAACCTGCTGAACTCAATGAGGAGCTTTTCAAAAAAGTAGCACCGGAGGAGGATATTCAAACGGAAGAGGCATTTCGTGAGCACCTGGCCGGACAGATCGGTCAGCAATATCAGGCAGATGCGGACAAGCATTTTAAAAATGTGGTGATGGAAAAGCTGGTAAAAGAGACAGATTTGTCATTGCCGGAATCCTTCCTGAAAAAATGGCTGCTTGACACCAATAAAGACAATGAGGAGCTCACCGAAGAGAAGATAAACGACGAGTTTGACCAGTTTGCTGATACTTTCAGATGGCAGCTTTTGGAGAATCACCTGATCAAAAAATATGAGATCAAGGTGGAGCCCGAGGAAGTGAACGCCCAGATTGAGAAATTTATTCGTGCACAGCTTAAACAATACGGCCAGGAAAATGTTGAGCAGGAGATGCTTGATCAGTATGTAAAACAGATCGCTGCCAACAAAGATGAGGTCAAAAAGGTATATGATCAGCTCTTTGATGAAAAACTCATGGGCCTCTTTAAAGAAAAATTAAAGTTGAAGGAAACGGAGACTGGTTTCGATGATTTTGTTAAATTAGTTACAGAGAAATATAAACAAAATAAGGGCCAGGATGCTTCCGGGTCAGAAACAGAAAACCAATAAGTCATGAGTCAACAGGACGATTTTTTCAAATATGCGACCCGTCACCGGGGAATCAGCAGCCAGACGATGCAAAATTATACATCGGCCTATGGCAATTATATCAGCCCGACCATTATTGAGGAAAGGCAATTGAATGTGGCCACCATGGATGTGTTCAGCCGGCTGATGATGGACCGGATCATCTTTCTGGGTGTCCCTGTTAACGATTATGTAGCCAATATCATCCAGGCCCAGCTGCTTTACCTGGAGTCTGTCGACCCCAAGAAGGAGGTTCAGATTTATTTGAATACACCGGGTGGATCGGTTTACGCCGGCCTGGGAATTTATGATACCATGCAGTATATTGCCCCTGATGTGTCAACTATTTGTACAGGGATGGCCGCTTCAATGGGTGCGGTACTGCTGGCAGCCGGAACCAAAGGGAAGCGTACCGCCCTGAAGCACAGCCGTATTCTGATTCATCAGCCCATGGGTGGAGCCGAAGGACAGGCCTCTGATATAGAAATCACGGCAAGGGAAATTCAGAAGATCAAGAAGGAATTGTATGAGATCATCGCCCTTCATAGCGGCCAGGATTACAAGAAGATCTGGAAGGATTCAGACAGGGATTTCTGGATGACTTCGGAGGAAGCGAAAGCGTACGGGATGATTGATGAGGTACTGGTGGCCAATAAACGCCATGAATAATCATCAGATCTGACCAACGAAAAATATCATTGAAATGACCAAAGAAACCAGGAAATGTTCCTTTTGCGGCAAAGGGGGGAAAGACGTTGATATGCTGATCTCCGGGGTAGATGCCCAAATCTGTGAACGTTGTGTGGAGCAGGCCAACACGATTGTGGCAGAAGAGAAAACCCAGAAGGAGAAGCAAAAAATTCCCTCTTTCAGGTTGTTCAAACCGGCTGAGATCAAGAAACACCTCGATCATTATGTGATTGGGCAGGAAGATGCCAAAAAGGTTCTTTCTGTGGCAGTATATAACCATTATAAGCGGATCAATTATCCGGCCCCGAAACCGGAGGATGATGAAGGTGTGGAGCTGGAAAAGTCCAATATTGTGATGGTTGGTGAAACAGGTACCGGCAAAACCCTCATGGCACGGACCATTGCAAAGAAAATGCAGGTTCCTTTCTGCATAGCCGATGCTACGGTATTGACCGAGGCGGGTTACGTGGGGGAAGATGTGGAAAGCATCCTGGCCAGATTGCTCCAGGTGGCTGACTACGACGTGACAGCTGCCGAAAGGGGAATTGTTTTTATTGATGAGGTGGATAAGATCGCACGAAAAAGCGACAATCCGTCCATTACCCGTGATGTTTCCGGTGAAGGTGTCCAGCAGGCTTTGCTGAAGCTCCTCGAGGGTGCGGTGGTTAATGTGCCGCCACAGGGCGGACGCAAGCATCCCGAACAGAAGATGATCCAGGTGAATACCCAGAATATCCTGTTTGTATGTGGCGGTGCTTTTGACGGGATCGAGAAAAAGATCATGTCGCGTATGCAGGCCAATGCCATCGGTTACGGGACAAGACGCAGTGGCCGGATAGACCGCGAGAATATGCTTCAGTATATTGCACCGCAGGATCTGAAGAGTTTCGGGCTGATTCCCGAACTGGTAGGGCGGATGCCGGTTTTAACCCATTTCAACCCCCTTGACCGGGGTGCATTGCGCCAGATCCTTTCAGAGCCCAGAAATTCATTGATCAAACAATACAAGAAGTTGTTTGAAATGGACAATGTGGAGCTGATTATCGAGGATGAGGTGCTTGATTACCTGGTGGATAAAGCAGTGGAGTTTAAGCTGGGTGCAAGAGGACTCCGGTCCATCTGTGAAATCGTGATGCTCGATGCCATGTATGACATCCCCTCAAAGGCAAGCAATGATACCGATAAGTTGGAGGCTTTCCATCTGACATTGGATTATACCCGGAAAAGGCTGGATGAAAACCAGCTCAGCCAGCTTAGGGCGGCTTCCTGAGTTACGGGGCCACTTGGCCATCCCTGAAATTTTTTGTAAATTAAAGCGTTCAAGTTTAAAGGGACGCTTTTTTTTGAGGGAAATTTATGCAATTGCTGCTGGTCATATTGTTTGTGTTCGTTAACGGCTATCCTCCCGATACCCTTGATGTTAAGCCAGATGATCCGCTTCGGCGGGCCAATACCGTGGCTGCCCGGGTGGTGAACGGTGACACCATTCCTGTAATTGAGCTTCGCCCTGTAAGTGTAACTGCGGAACGGATATTCGGAAGTCGGTGGGAGGCCTACCGCTATAACCGGACTGTAAGAAATGTAAAAGTGGCCTATCCGTATGCGAAGCTTGCCGTACATATGTTCCGGGAGTACAGCAGGGAACTTATGGAACTGGAAACGGAACGGGAGCGAAGACAATTTATCAGTGAGGCCGAAGATGAGATCCGGGAAAACTTTGAAGATGACCTGAAACGGCTGACTTTTTCCCAGGGCCTGATACTGATTAAGCTGATAGACAGGGAAACGGATCAGACTTCCTATCATATACTTAAAGAGTTCCGCGGTACTTTTTCAGCGGTTTTCTGGCAGTCGCTCGGACGGATTTTCGGATATGACCTGCGCGAAGAATATGATCCGTACGGGGAAGACAGGCAAATTGAGCAAATCGTTCAATTAATCGAAGAGGGCTTTATCTGATCTGAGCCGGGCTATATCTGATGTTTTATTTTCCGCGGCCCTGCAGGATGATCAGTACAGTGTAGATCAGTATCTTGAAATCCACAGCCAGCGACATGTTCTCAAGGTATAGCAGGTCGTATTTCAGGCGCTCGATCATTTCATCCACATTCTCTGCGTATCCGTACTTTACCTGACCCCAGCTGGTAACCCCGGGTTTGATCTTCTGCAGCAATTTATAGTGCGGTGCTTTTTTCACGATCTGATCAATATAATACTGTCGTTCCGGCCGGGGGCCGACAAGTGACATATAGCCACGCAGTACATTATAAAACTGGGGAATTTCATCCAGGCGCACTTTGCGCATAAAACGACCGAAAGGGGTGACACGTGGATCGTTTTCGCAGGATAGCTGGGGCCCGTTTTTTTCCGCATCTACATACATTGACCGGAACTTATGCATCATAAATGGTTTTCCATGCAGGCCAATGCGTGCATGTTTATAAAATACCGGACCCCGGGAGGATAATTTAACACCAATGGCCGTGAACATGAAAACGGGGGAAAGAATGACCAGACTCAACGCTGAAATAACCACATCTATCAAGCGCTTGATTGATTGCTGCCAGGCCGGCATCAGTCCGGGACGAATTTGAATAAGCGGGGGGCCGAAGATGGCGGTCATTTTGACTGCACCCAGTAAAATGTCATGCATCTCCGGAATAACCTTAACCTCCACATCGGTGGTGTTGAGGTCAGCCAGGATCTGACTGATTTTCTTGTGCTCCCTGGACTCCAGTGCAATGATGGCTTCTTCCACGCCATATTGTTTAATGACCTCTCTTACCTGGCCAATATGGCCCAGCAACGGGAGGTGTCCGGCAGCCATATAGGATTCCTGCTTACTGACACTGACAAAACCGATCAGCCTTTGACCTGAAGACTTTTTCCGGGATTCCAGTTCCTGAATAATATCTGCAGCTTTTTTCTGACTGCCAATAATGATGGTGTTAAACCCGATCTCCCTGTTGTTGATCCTGCGTATGACATTGGTAGACAGAATGAATCGGAAACTGGCGGTGAAAAAGATATGAACCAGCAGCAATACCAGCAATGACTGATAATGACCTTTGATCAGGTTAGCCTCCTGGTTCAGGAGTATTACAAAGTATATGACCAGTACGCCGATAAGGGATGTCAGCAGGGTATGGCCGAACTGCCCGAGGCGTGACTGCCTGAAAATGGAGTTGTAAGCTCCGCTGAGGTAATACAGGGCCAGCCAGAATCCGGGGATGATGAGCAGGCCGAACAACAGTGTACCTCCTTTCCGCAATTCTTCGGTCAGCACATGAACATAGAACCCGTTGTTGATAACCAGATAGCCGAGGTAAAACACCCACGCCAGGACTGCTGCAAGGTAGTCAAAAAGCACATTTTTAGCCAGCTGGATCCTTTGTAAGCGTTTGTCCATTTTTTACTGCATTGGTTCTGTCAATTGCCCTGTTGTTGAGAAAAAAACGCGACCAAACCCTGCCGGAGAGCCTGCTGCAAGAAGATAACGGGGAGGTGTGGTACATATTGCCTGTTTTTGCACCAATTTATTAACATGGGAAGTGGAAAACTCAATTCAGGTATTTCGCACTTTGCTCGATTTTTTCCATAATTCTGTAAGCCAGTTCCAGGGATGCGTATCCATCATGAATGCTTACCACCGGATCGGTATTGTACTCAATGGCCTCAAAAAAAGTTTCAAGCTCTGTCTGGATGGCGTTGATCGGTTTGATCTCCGGTTTTTCCACCCATATCTGCTTTTTGTTTTTTTCAGGGCCCATATCTATAACCATGGCCACTGGATCCGGGCTGGCCACCACATCCTTCAGCCTGATAATCTGTGTTTCCTTGGAGAGGAAATCAACAGCAATGTATCCTTCGTGTTGGAAAAACCTGGTTTTGCGCATATTTTTCATTGAAAGCCTGCTGGCAGTAAGGTTTGCCACACATCCGCTGGTAAATTCAATTCTTGCGCTGGCAATATCCGGGGTTTCTGAAACAATGGACACACCGCTGGCTGATATGCTCTTCACTTTAGCTTTGACCACATTCAGGATAATGTCGATATCGTGAATCATCAGGTCAAGTACGACAGGTACATCTGTTCCGCGGGGATTAAACTGCCCCAGCCTGTGAGCTTCGATGAACATGGGGTTTTTCAGGTAGGGTTTTGCCGCAATGAAGGCCGGATTAAAGCGTTCCACATGGCCCACCTGTACCTTTACACTGGCCTCCCTGGCCAGTTCCATCAGTTTTCGGGCCTCTTCAAGGGTAGTTGTCAGGGGTTTCTCAATGAATACATGTTTTCCATGCTTAAGGGCTTTGGATGCACAATCAAAGTGCGACACGGTAGGGGTAACAATGTCGACAATATCTGCCGCACTGATCAGTTCGTCATCTGAGTAAAATCGCTTAATCCCGAATGTTTCGGCCACATATTCAGCTGTTTCTTCATCAGGATCATAAAACCCTGCGAGTTCCAGCTTTTCAGACGCCAGAATACATTTGACATGAATTTTGCCAAGATGACCTGCGCCCAGCACACCTATTTTTTTAACCATATGAAAAGCAGTTAATTGTTTAAAATGGTTGTTGTTTTTACAAAAGTAAAGTTTTTTATGGTCTGTGAAATGCTTAATTTCGTAGACCGACAATCAACCATCATGGAAGTTTAGTATAATGAATGATTCATACCGGCATAAGGGCCTACGTAAAAAGCTTGTAGAGCAGGTGCGTGCGAAAGGCATCAGGAATGAGGAAATTCTCAATGCGTTACAGGCAGTGCCCAGGCATTTCTTCCTTGACTCTTCTTTTGTAGAGATCGCCTACCAGGATAAACCTTTCCCGATCGGAGCAGGACAAACCATCAGCCAGCCATATACGGTGGCCTTTCAGACCGAGCTGCTCCAGGTTGAAAAAGGGAACAAAGTACTGGAGGTCGGAACCGGCAGTGGTTACCAGGCATGTGTGCTGGCTGAAATGGGAGCCCGTGTGTTCACCATTGAACGTCACCATTCTTTGTACCGAAAAACAAAGCAGCTGCTGAATGAAATGAAATATTCCATCAAGCTTTTCTATGGTGATGGCTATGAGGGCTTACCTGCGTTTGCTCCTTTTGATCGTATTCTCGTAACCGCAGCAGCACCCCAGGTTCCCCGGAAGCTGCTGGATCAGCTGAAAATTGGCGGAATGATGGTGGTTCCCCTCGGGAAAGGGGATACACAGATCATGACCCGGGTGGTGAAGCATGGTGATGATGAACTTGAAAAACAAGAATTTGGAAATTTCAGGTTTGTACCCATGCTTGGAGACAAGGAAAGATAATTTTTCAATCCCTGGCACTTCTGTCGAGTGCTTCACGCAATCCGTTTCCGAGCAGCATAAATGAAAGGACCATCAGCATGATGGCCAGCCCGGGCAGGAAGGCAAGATAGCCTTTATCCAGAATGATGTATCCATAATGCTCCCTGATCATGGTTCCCCAGGAAGGCACCGGGGGCTGGACGCCAATGCCGAGAAAACTCAGGCCGGCCTCAATGAGTATGGCAGAGGCAAAATTTGCAGCGGAGATTACGATTACGGGACCTGTGATAACCGGCAAAATGTGACGGCGAATGATGCGTATGCTCCCCAGACCCAGTGCCCGTGCCGATTCAACGAACTCTTTTTCTCTTGTGCTGATCACCTGGCCGCGCACCACCCTGGCCACCTCCACCCACATGGTCAGCCCCACAGCCACAAAAACCTGCCAGAACCCTTTGCCCAGCGCAAAGGTGATGGCTATGGCCAGCAACAGGGTAGGTATCGACCATACCACATTGATCAGCCAGACAATCAGATGGTCTGTCCTTCCCCGGAAATAACCGGCGAGGCTACCGAGGGTAACTCCGATAAGCAGAGAAATAAAAACCGCAATGAAGCCCACAGACAATGAAACCCGTGTGCCAATCACAAGCTGGCTCAAAAGATCCCGCCCGAAACGATCGGTTCCCAGCAGAAAGAGTTTTTCGCGAATTTGTTTTTCTGCCACTTCATCCTGCATTTGCCGGATGCTCCTGTGATGTGCATTTCCCCACGCATCACGAAAGAAAAGGGTGTCATCTGCCACCTGCCTTACCGGAGTGCCGGTATCCAGGTGATACAGTACATCCGGCAGCAGGTAAAAACCCTCAAGCCCCGGGTAGCCTGGCTGCCCCGGGTAGGTCTCATAATGCAGGGTGTCTGCTGCAAACCAATATGACTGTACGGGGATGGTGGTGTGGGGGTTTGGCTTGCCATGCAATAATTTCCCCATGAAAGAAGGGGGTGTGTGCGCTTCATTTCTGGCTATATGGAGAATGGCCTGCCTGGTCCCGGGTTTATGCGCAGCCAGTTCCAGCTGCTGGTGATTGGCGTGGGGGCTTTTGTCAGGGATAACCAGGTACCCTGTTGTGGCAAGCAGCGCTGCAATAACGATCCAGCCAAGGCCTGCCATTCCCGTGGGAATCCGCCGGAAGCGTCTCCAGGTAATTTTCCCGGGGGAGACATTCGTTGATATTTTTGGCTTGTTGAATAACACAGCGGCAAAGATGGACAAATTTAGCAAACAATCTGAATTTTCTGGTGTTAGGTTTTACGGGTAATGATCAAACAAACCTGTCTTTGTAAAACACAAACGATAATTCGGAACGCGATGCAACAACTGAAAAACATATTTTTTGCCCTGATGCTTATCTCAGTCTTTGGCCGGGTGGCCGGGGCTTCAGAGGCGGAAAACGGGGAGGTGAACTGGTTGAGTATGGAAGAAGCTGTAGAAAAGGCCGCAGAAGAACCCCGTATGATATTTGTGGAAGTATACACCGACTGGTGCGGATTCTGCCGCCGTATGGACGCGGAAACCTTTTCCCACCCGGTAATCGCCTCTTATCTGAACGATAATTTTTACCCGGTAAAACTAAATGCCGAACAGAAGGATCCCATAGAATTCAGGGGGACGGTTTACGAGAACAATAACCTGGGGGAACGCCGTCCGACACATGATTTTGCCATTGCCCTTTTGCAGGGGCGTATGAGCTATCCTACCGTGGTATTTCTTGATGAGAACGTTGAGCTCCTCACGGCCATTCCGGGATTCCGGCCTCCGGCCAACATGGAGGCGGTACTGACCTTTTTTAACGAGGGTGTGTACAAAGAGACCGATGACCTGGAGGCGTTTATTCAGACTTTCGAGGGGCAGGCCGGGGAATAATCTGATTTTTGATGCGATCTGCATACCAATGGGCAATGATCGCGTTGAAGCTGTTCAGCTGATCCGGCACCGGCGTGCCGGCCTGCTCCATTGACTTCTTCATGGGCAAAGTAAAACGTTCGTAACACAGGTAATCGCGTTCAGCCATCCGTTTTTGCCGGATATACCCGGGTATCAGCGGTTGCAGAATGTCCTTAATCCGCTGTAATTTAAGGCGTTTTGGTGTTTCGCTTATTTCTTCCCTGCTATAATACACCTTCAGGGGGATGAAGTAATTTTCTTCAAGCACCTCATTATATAATTTTTTGTGGGAACGCAGTGCAAAGGGGACCTTCCTGAAAAAATCACGGAATTGTTTATCCCAAAGCGGTAAACGGAAGTCGTAACCGAAAAATGGAAACACCCCGGCTGAGTTGAATACAAAGGAGGAAAATTTTTCCTTCAGGTCCCAGTCTTCGGTGAAAACATCATATTGTTCATCAGTTGCCCCGGCCGGGGGGTGATATGCCCCGAACCATTCCTCTATCCTTTTAATAATGATTTCTTTTTGTTTCTTTTTAAGGGGAAAGAACCGGAAGTAGCCATTGGTCAGCCTATGAGCCCTTTGGGTTTTACGTTGCCTGATGCGGATGGTTTTCTCGGTATAACTTCCTGCGATATAGTCACCCGTATGACCCGGCAGAAAAACACTGCCTTCAGGAATCAGGTTTTTTTCTTTCAGGCTTTTTACGGCAAAATACTCCTGCAGGTAGGGCATGGATGAGAGGTTGCCGGAATAGCTTGTCCAGTCCAGAAACAAGGGGTCATTCGTAAGCCCCTCAGCGGGGATGTCGGTGTAGTTTACAAACTCCCACCGATACCCTAGTTGTTCTGCAACCCGCCGGCTGATCCGGGATTCCTTGTTTGGCCTGCCGTAAGTTATGCAGATTACCTTTTTATATCCCTGCATTTTAAGCATGCAGGCAATCAGTCTGGAGTCATATCCCCCGCTGAGCGGAACAATGGCAGTCCGTCCCCCGAGTGATTCAATCATACGCCGGGATAAGCTCTGTAGCAAATGATGCAGTTCTTCCTTCAGGGCAGGTGCTCCCTTGTTGCTGAAGTCTTCAGGCAGGTAATAGGAATAAGTACGGCAGTGTGGTTTTTCAGAGTCGCTGAATAAGAGTACCTCAGCGGCACTGGTTTTCTGAATACCGGTTACGAGGGTGTCTTTCCCCATGACGAATCCTGCCGATAAAAATTCAGGAAGGACTTCTTTGTGTAATTCAGGAGATGCTGCTCTCTTCAACAGGGCTTCCGCCGAGTCAGATATGTGCCACTGCCTGCCCTCCCGTGTGTAAAAAAGGGGGAACATCCGCATGGGGTCTACACCAGCGAGCAGTCCGTCCGCTGTACGGATAATCACAGAGAAAGCCCCGTCAATACATCTCAGGAGCGCGGCAAGCTCTTTTATGGATCCCACATCCTCAAATGTTCCGGCAGCGGCCTTACCGGTCATGAACCTGCCCCCGGAATCCAGGAAATACCCTTTGAAGGAAACCCTGCCAGCCTGTATCCACTGAAATCCGTTGTTGTATGTCAGCATGGTATGAACCATAGATCCTTTTTAGGTAAGTGGTTTAGTACGACGCCGGGCCGTATTTTGTATCCGCCAGGTTTTGCGGTTTGATGGTGTTACCTCCCGTTACCTGTTCGTAGAGTGCTGCATATTGACCGGCCACCACCTCAGGGCTGAATCTTGTTGTGGCATATTGCCTGATTTGTGTCTGGCTGTAGTCCACAACCCCGTCAATCATTTTTTCCATGGCTTTTGCCAGTGCGGATGCATCGCTCCGGTCAACAAGAATGCCTGTTTCATCACTGACGATATATTCCGGTCCGCCTGAGCGGGTGCCAATCACAGGGAGGCCGCATGCCATTGCCTCAATCAACACCACCCCGAACGCCTCGAAATGGCTGGGCAGCACGAATGCATGAGCGTGAAGCAACCAATCTCTGACTTCGTCCTTTGAAAGTTTTCCGGTAAAACGGACAATGCGGTCAAGCGATGCATCACGAACGGCCTGTTCCAGCGATGCACGCTCGCTGCCGTCACCTCCGATAATCAGCCGAAAATCCGTTTTGTAATCCTTCAGTATTGTTGCTGCTTCGATCAGCGTATCCATCCCCTTTTCCGGTACCAGGTGGGCAAGGGAAAAAAAGGTGAATGTCCCGGGTGAATCCGTAACTGGGTTCCCCTGAAAGAAACTGGTGTCTGTCAGGTTGGGGATGGCAATGATATCAGCTTCCTGCACAGTTGAAATATTGGCAATCTTTTCGTTCAGGGCATTGCTCACCGTAACAATTTTGTCGGCGTGCCCGAAGGCTTTCCTGATCAGCGGGTAGTGCCAGTCTCTGAACAGGGCCCCGGCCCGCGGGTTGTTATTTACAAAGCGGCCCCTGTGCTCAGTAACCACATAGGGGATCCCCGTGAGCTTTTTGATGGCAGCCGCAGCCACACCTGCCCAAATGCTGCTGTGCGCCTGAATGATGCCAGGCCTCCCATGTTCCTCAATGTGTTCCATGCCCAGGCTTATCATCCTTCGGATCCACAGGCGGGCATTGGGCCTGTCCAAAAACGGGATAATGGGGCAGGGGGAGCTGTATTCCCTGACGCCGTGTTCGAACCCGGATGATATGTTTTTTCTCCTCCACAATGCATCCGGATTGCGTTTCAGGCTGATCAGGTCAAGTGAAACAACCGATACCTCCATTCCGGCAGCTGTAAGAGCCCTGGCATGATCCCGGAAAAATTCACCCCCCCGGGGCGGATACCAGGATGGAATTACAAGCACAGATCGGGAGTTGCGGGGAGATTGCATGGGCCTGGTGTTGGACAATAATTTTGTCTGTGTACGTTGACAAATGTCGTAAAAATAATGTATATTTGCACTCGAAATTAAACGGTGACTATAGCTCAGCAGGTTAGAGCACCAGATTGTGGTTCTGGGGGTCGTGGGTTCGAATCCCATTAGTCACCCTAAGCCTCTCCGAAAGGAGGGGCTTTTTTTGTCCTTTTTCCCCTATTTGGATTAACTTTGCACAATTAATCCACAAAACCGGGCATGCAACTCTCCGAGGTAACGGCATTTATTCGGAAAGATTTGGTACTGGAGTGGCGGCAAAGGGCCACCATTGGCGGGGTTGTTTTATATCTTGTTTCAACTGTATTTGTAGCTTACCTGGCTTTTGACGGACTGGCGGATCTCCGGACATGGAATGCCTTGTTCTGGCTTATTTTGTTGTTTGCCGCCATCAATGCCATTCAGAAAAGTTTTTTGCAGGAAAAGGAAAGCCAGCACTTGTATTATTATACCCTGATCAGTGCACGGGGAGTGATCAATGCGAAGATTTTCTACAATGCCTTGCTGATGACAGGATTGAGCCTGGCCGGGTTGTTTGTGTTCATGATGTTCATGGGAAACCCCATTGCATCCTTCAGCTTATTTCTGGTCAATATGATACTGGGAACGATTGCTTTCGCGGCGGTACTGACCCTGATATCGGCCATTGCCTCAAGAAGCCGGAACAATTTTACCCTGATGGCCATCCTGGGGTTTCCCCTGGTTCTTCCTCTACTGCTGGTGCTCATAAGGGTGTCTGACCTGGCCCTGGAAGGCGCCTCATTTGCCACAGCATTCCCTGACCTGGTGATACTGCTATCGCTGATCTGCATCACATTGATTCTGTCCAACCTTTTATTTCCGTATATTTGGAAAGAATAGCCCGTCAACCATGACAGATATAACACACAAATGGTGGAAAATTGCCGGAACGATTCTGATTGTTTATGTGATCGCAGGCGGATTTCTTTTTGAGGTTCCCGTTTTACCCGTGATCCAGCAAAGTATCCGCAATATCTATTTCCATGTAGGGATGTGGTTCGGTATGTTATTTATCCTGCTGTTTGCCCTTGGGTTCAGTATCCGCTTCCTGCTTTACCGGTTACCCGAAGATGACATGAAGGCTCTGGCAGCAGTTCGTACGGCGCTGCTATTTGGCGTTTTGGGTCTGGTTACAGGCATGGTCTGGGCCAAATTTACCTGGGGGGCTTTCTGGGTGAATGACCCGAAACTGAACGGTGCTGCCCTCGGTATGCTTGTTTACCTGGCATACATGGTTTTAAGGGGCTCGGTGGAAGAGGAAGACAAACGAGGGCGGCTGGCAGCTGTCTACAACATATTTGCTTTTGTATTGTTTTTTGTGTTTATCATGATCATTCCCCGTATGGCGGCTGCATCCATTCACCCCGGGG
>PWHO01000283.1 GCA_003555385.1 Bacteroidales bacterium | reverse complement strand
TATACATTACCCGGATTTACGGCAATTTTGAAGGCGATGCTTTTTTTCCGGAAATCGATACTGGTAAATGGGAATTGATTGAGATGGAAGAGCATGAACCAGACGAGAAAAACAAATACCCCTACGCCTTCCTGACCTACAAAAAGAAAGCGCGTCAGGCAAAGATTTAAGCCAATTGATCGGCGGCCAGCCAGCAAGCCCGGGAAAAACACGCACTGCGAAGGTATACTGCAAGATTTCAGGGCAAGGTCGGGCAAGATATTGAAACACCAGCCTGAATATCCAGCCAGGTTTTCAAAGGCTCCTGCCGTGCGGCAGGGAACAATACATTATTTAAAATCAACCTGTACCCCGGAGAGTTGGGGAAAAGATCCAGGTCGGTGGGCGGATCACCCACGTGGTGGCGATAATCTTCCGGATCGTGACCACCAAGAAATGTGAACGTACCATTCCCGCGTGATCCATGAATATAGCGCACCTCATCCTTTGAGCGGTTTTCCCCGAGAATGGTAACCGTCGGTTTGACCAAATCACTGCGGAAAGCAGTGGTCTGCCCCATGAATCCACGTATCACCGTTTCATGGTTCTGCGTAAGCATGGTTGGTACCGGATCCCATTTGGCGGAGAACTCAAATAAAGTAAAGAAATCCGTTCCTTCATTTCGTCCGATTTTGGGCACATCAATGTTTGATTTTTCGTAGATGGCCGGGTCGGGAACAATGGAGAAATTCTCAAAAGCAAAAGTCCGGCTGAAATTGAGCCGCTCCTGGGCATCAGGATTTGGCGGGGTTCCGTTGTAGACTTCATGCAGAATGTCCACTCCCTCAGCCGCAAGGGCAATGTCAATACTTTCAGGTGCCGAGCACATGGCAAACATATAACCGCCACCCTCCACAAAATCGCGTATGGCCTTGGCCACATCCAACTTCAGATCCGCAACCTCAGCATAACCCAAAGCCCTTGCTGTTTCCTCTGCCAGCCGCACATCCTCCTGGTACCAATCGGCATTGCGAAAAGCCAGCCAGAATTTTCCGAATTGCCCGGTAAAATCTTCATGATGCAAGTGCAACCAGTCATAGGCCGGCAACTGACCCGACAACACCTCTTCATCATACACCTCATCATAAGGAATTTCCGCATAAGTCAGGGCCAGAGTAACCGCATCATCCCAGGGAAGACTGTTGGGAGGAGTATATACTGCGATATTGGGCACTTTATGTAAGCGGATTTCCTCCATATTCACCTCCGGATCGGCAATTTCCCGGAGAATTCCACCGGCCTGCACATCGGCGATCACTTCATAAGTTACGCCCCTTACCACCAATTCATCCTCAAATTCCTGGTAATGATCAAACATAAAACTACCACCACGGTAATTCAGCAGCCAGCTTATTTCCACATCGTAGGTCAGCACATGATAAGCAATGCCGTAGGCCTTCAGGTGGTTCCGCTGTGAATCGTCCATGGGGATCAGGATCTGGGCGGCAAAGCCCTGCAACCCCACCCCCAGCAGCAAAAACAAAATCAATATATACCGTATAAGAATCATAATCCTGCAAAAATTACATCATCCAATCAATAAACCATTCAACCCCGTCCCTGGTTCAATGGATTGCACGTTATCGAAAATACCTTCGGGCTAGTAACGTGTGACCCCTTCAGGGTCAAACCAACCAACAACCAACAACCAACAACCAACAACCGCCTCGCCCGTTTACCAGCCCCTTGGCAGCTTTCCCATCACTCAGCCCATGAGAACCAACAACCATGAGGCGCGCCAGCGCCGATTAAAATGGAACTTCGTCGTCGTCCATATCATTCATTTTGGACGGAACGGTAAAGGTATTCTGGTCATCAAACGACTCCGAGGGCTTCATCTCACCTCCGGCACCATAACCGGCGGTTTCGTAATCTGTGAATTTCGCGAAATTCTGAATGAAACGCAAGTCGATGTCTTTCAGGGCACCGTTCCGGTGCTTGGCAATGATCAGCTGGGCCAGGCCTTCGGTAGAGTTGCCCTGTTCATCCTCGGTGATCTGGTAGTATTCCGGGCGGTAAATGAACAAGACCATATCGGCATCCTGCTCAATGGCCCCTGACTCACGAAGGTCGGAGAGTACCGGCCTTTTGGATCCGCCCCTTGTTTCAACGGCACGGCTGAGCTGAGATATGGCAATTACAGGCACATTCAGTTCCTTGGCCAGACTTTTCATGGACCGTGAAATATTGCTGATCTCCTGTTCGCGGTTCCCGCGGTTGTTATCGTTCCCTCCGCTCATCAGCTGCAGGTAGTCCACAATGATCAGTTGTACGTCATGCTGGGCCTTCAGTCGCCGGGATTTTGCCCTCAGTTCAAAAATTGAAAGCGCCGGGGTATCGTCAATAAACAGGGGGGCGTCTGTAAGGGTATTCAGTCGCGCGTTCAATTGTTCCCATTCATATTGCTCCAGCTGCCCGCGCCTGAGTTTATCCGCCGCGAGTTCAGCCTCACTGGCAATCAGACGGGTCACCAGCTGCACCCCGGCCATCTCCAGTGAGAATACCGCGATGGGCTTCTTGAAGTCAACCGCCATGTTCCTTGCCATAGACAGCACAAAAGCTGTTTTACCCATACCGGGACGGGCAGCAAGGATGATCAGGTCGGATTTCTGCCAGCCCGCCGTAACCCGGTCCAGCTCGGCAAAGCCACTGGGAATGCCGCTGATATGTCCTTCCTGGTCCTTGGCTCCTTCTATCTGTTTCACCGCCGCCTTCACCAGGGAGTGCATGTCATCATAATTGCGGCGCAGGTTGGTTTCACTTACCGCGAACAACTGCTGCTCCGCTTTGTCGAGTATATCAAAAACATCGGTGGTGTCCTCGTAGGAGTCTTTAATGATCTCGGAACTGATCCGTATCAGCTCGCGCTGCAGGAATTTCTGCAAAACGATCCGGGCGTGGTATTCCACGTTGGCGGCACTGGCCACCCGGTTGGTCATCATGGTGATGCTGTAGGCCCCTCCCACAATCTCCAGCTCCCCCTTTTTCTTCAGGGCTTCGGTTACTGTCAGAATATCCACAGGCTGGCCTGCCGAAAAAAGGTCCTGAATCACCGAGAATATCTTCTGATGCGATTCTTTATAAAAGACCTCGGGCTTCAGCAGATCCACCACATTGGTCAGTGCATTCTGCTCCAGCATCATGGCACCCAGCACAGCTTCCTCCAGGTCGGTGGCCTGGGGAGGCACCCGCCCGTGATCTGCGTAATCTGCCGGATAAAACGATTTTCTGACCTTTTTGCCGGATGACTCCCGAACTTTTTGCACTTTTTCTTCCATACCTCAAAAATAATCAATCAATCGTGTGCCCGGACAATTTGGCCGGCAAATAATTATCAACAATGACCTAAACCCTTAATTACCGGAAATTACACGAAACTCCGTGCGTCTGTTATTGGCCCGGCCCTCAGCAGTTTCATTGGTGTCTACCGGCATGGTGTCGGCAAAACCTTTATAGGAAAGCCGAACGGGTGATATTCCCTTTTCTGTGAGGTAATTATACACACTCCTGGCCCGGTTTTCCGACAATTCCATGTTGTGGGTAAAGCCCCCGGTGCTGTCGGTGTGACCCCTGATCTCCACGTACACTTCAGGGTTATCTTCCATAAAGCGCCTCAGGCGTTCGAGCTCGTAATAAGAGGCCTCCTGCAAAGCATAATGATTTGTTTCAAAGAAGATATTCCGCAGCACCACAGCCGCACCTTCCTGCACCGGCTGCAATGCAATGTCTGTCAGATGAGGTTCCACCAACGTGCGCACCCCTTCATAGCTGAAGTGTTCGGAAAAAAACAAATAACCAGTCATGGATACATTCAGCGCCAGATCACGACCAGTCGGGATGGGAATCAGAAATGACCCGTCAGCCGGGTCTGCTGCAGAAGCTGCGAGGGTTCGCCCGTTTTCCACCTCAGATACCTCAAAATCCGCCCCCAGTGGATCTCCGCTTTCAGCATCCGTTACCCGGCCCTTCATGTAGGTGACCGGGCGCGGACGGGCTTTTTCATAAAGGGTAAAAGTGTACAGGTCACTTTCTCCGTACCCCCCTTCCATGTCGGAAGAGAACCAGGCCGTATTGCCGGAAGCACCCACGATCATCCCGAATTCATCCGCATGGGTATTGATCGGATATCCCAGGTTAACCGGTTCAGTCCAGTTCCCGTTTTCATCTTTCCGGCTGTAAAAAATATCCAGCCCTCCCATCCCGATATGGCCATCTGAGGCAAAATAGAGGGTCTGATTGTCCGGATGGATAAAAGGAGACATTTCGCGTCCTGAGGTATTGATCACTGAACCCAGGTTTTGGGGCTCATTCCACGTACCCGCTTCATTGCGGGTGGCTTTCCAGATATCCATTTCCCCGAGGTTTCCGTCCCGGCTGCTGGCAAAATATAGTGTTTGCCCGTCGGCCGACACAGATGGCTGGGAATCCCAGGCATAAGAGTTGAGCGGGCGACCGGGGTTCTCCGGCCGGCTCCACTGCCCACCTTCAAGGCGGGAATAGTATATGTCGCAACTCCCCACCCCGTCGCTGCGATTGCAGGCCGTAAAATAAAGATGCCGGCCATCGGCGGTAATACTTTGAGCCCCTTCGTTTCCACGGGTATTCAGGGGCGGACCCATGTTCACGGCTTCCGACCACTCCCCGTTCCTGAAGTGACTGATATAAAAATCCTCAAACATGATCGTGCCTCCCCTTTCGCTTTTCCTGGGCTTTTCACGGGTAAAAATAAGCGTCATTTCATCCGCAGTCAGGGTAGGGCTGTATTCAGCATGCCGGCTGTTAATCGCCGGGCCGGGATTCTCCGGCGTAAATGCCACGGGCTCAGCCATCGCATCGATGGCAAAACCGCAACGCTTCAGGAGGTTTTCAGCCTTTTCCCCAAGGGCAGTGCTCACATCATCACGCAGGTAAAATGCCTGCAGGCGTTCACGCGCTTCTTTATATTCACCTGTGCGATAAAGGGCTTTCCCAAGGTAAAAACCAGCCGGCGGAAAGAAGTCAGGATCAATTTCAACGGCACTCCGGTAAGGAGCAATGCTTTCGGTATAATTTTCTGCGGCAAAATAAATTTCTGCCATCAGCAGGTGGGCTTCAATAAACCCGGAATCCCGATTCACTGCATCACGGAGCTCAATCAGGGCCTGCCCGCGGTTATATCTGAGATATGCCTCTTCGGCCCGTTCGTAAGCTCTGCGGGCCCTTCGGCTGTCGGTGGTCAACTCCCCCCTTTCCTGGGCACACAACAGGTGGGGCATGCCCGTAATGAGCAGACCCGTAATAAGCACGAGCAGAAAAACGATCGGGATGCGCATTGTTCGATTCAGGAACACGGTGGTTATGGATACAATGGTTATGAATGCGATGGTTATGAATGCAGTGGTTATGAATGCAGTGGTTATGAATGTGATGGTTATGAATACGGTGCTGTGGGTACGGTGGCTAAGGATGCAGTGGTTACGGATGCAGTGGTTACGGATGCGGTGGTTATGGATGCGGTGGTTATGGATGCGGTGGTTATGGATGCGGTGGTTATGGATGCGGTGGTTATGGATGCGGTGGTTATG
>PWHO01000063.1 GCA_003555385.1 Bacteroidales bacterium | reverse complement strand
TATTATAGTGTGGGCGGTTTATCCGGGATGCAGGAAGTACTGCCTCCGCGGTTTTTCAGCCTGGGGAATATCAGCTGGCAGCAGATCCTCAACTGGGCGGTGACGATCATTCCCATATGGTTCGTGGGAATGACCCTGTACCAGCGAATATATGCCTCACGCGACAGGAAGCAGGCACAAAGGGCCTGGTACATTGCCGGATTGTTTGAATGGCCCATCATGGCTTTCATGGGCGTGTTACTCGGTTTATTTGCCAGGGTAGCCATTGCCCAGGGTGCATTTGAGTATCTCGGGTTTACAGATTACTCTCAAATTGATCCTGAACAGGGCTTGCCACTGCTGTTACGAACCGTTTTACCGGTGGGGCTTATGGGATTGATGATGGCAGCCTATTTTTCCGCCATCATGTCAACGGCCGACAGCTGCCTGATGGCTTCAAGCGGAAATTTCCTGACAGACATCCTGACAAGGTGGTTTAAAGTGCCGGAGGGAAGAAGAACCTTTTTGCTGGTATCGCAGGGGCTGACCCTGGTATTGGGCACCATTGCGCTGCTGCTGGCTTCAGTCATGCCAAATGTGCTGGATCTCATGCTGCACTCCTATGCTTTCATGGTTTCCGGTTTATTTGTGCCGGTGATTGCCGCACTATTTGTAAAAAACGCCAGACCTGCTGCCGCGTTTTGGGCCATGCTGCTGGGAGGGAGCACAACAATTACGCTGATTATCGGTGACTGGCCGTTGCCATTGGACCTGGATCCCAATATTTTCGGGATCACATTGTCATTTATCTCATTCAGTTTAATTAACTTTAGCATTAATAAACTTAAAAAACAACAATAATGGAATACACATTCTACACTCCGAAAGACAACGTTTCTGAAGAAACAAAAAAAGAGGTTGCAGACTTTTTATATGACCACCTGGATGAATTTGGCGACAAGCATGAATACATCATGAACTGCATCAATTTTGCCCTGGATGACGAGAAGAAGTTTGGAGGCTCTGTATTGGTTGCCAAAGATGGTGATACTGTAACCGGTGCTGTAATAATGAACAAAACCGGTATGGCCGGCTATATCCCGGAAAACATTCTGGTGTATATTGCCGTACACAGAGACTACAGGGGCAAAGGCCTTGGTAAGGACCTGATGCTTAAAACATTTGAAAACTCAGAAGGGAACGAGATTAAATTGCACGTGGAACCGGAAAATCCGGCACGTTTCCTCTATGAGAAACTCGGCTTTACCAGCAAATACCTTGAAATGCGCTGGAAACGCCAATAAAAACCGACATTTTATATCATGGCAGAAATAGCAATTAGCCGTAAGAAGTTACAGCATAATTATGCCTTCCTGGAAGATTTGTTCAGCCAACATAAGATCCTGTGGGGCATCGTTACGAAACTTCTTTGCGGGAACCCTATGTACCTGAAAGAGGTGATCGGGCTGGGTGTCCGTGAGCTGATGGATTCACGGATCTCAAACCTGAGGACCATCAAACGGATCGACCCGGATGTCAAAACCGTTTACATCAAACCCCCGCCACGCAGGAGTATTCGCAGCGTGGTGAAATATGCTGATGTAAGCCTGAACTCAGACCTGGAGACCATGAAAATGCTCTCCGCAGAAGCCCAGAAACAGGAGAAAGTACACCAGGTAATTATCATGGTGGAAATGGGCGAACTAAGAGAAGGTGTCATGGGAGACAACCTGGTGGCGTTTTACGAAAATGTATTCCAGCTTCCCAATATCGAAATTCTTGGTTTCGGGACCAACCTGAATTGCCTTTACGGGGTAATGCCCTCACGCGATAAACTGATACAACTTAGCTTGTACAAGCAGATCGTGGAAGAAAAGTTCGATAAAAAAATCAGCCTTCTTTCAGGCGGGACGTCGGTAACCATTCCGATGCTCTCCAAAAAACAGGTTCCACCGGGCCTCAACCACTTCCGTGTGGGAGAAACCCTGTATTTCGGGGCCAACCTTTGGACCGGAAAAACGATCAAGGGGATGAAGGATGACGTGATTACCCTGAAGGCGGAGATCATTGAACTGATCGAGAAGCCCGTTGTCCCGGAAGGAAATATGGCGGAAAACCCCTCCGGTGAATCTTATGAGATCAATGTGGATGACTATGGCAAAACTTCATGGCGTGCCCTGCTTGATGTGGGACTGCTGGACATCAGCCCGGACTTCCTGATCCCCCTGGATAAAAAGATGGAGATCGCGGGAGCCAGTTCTGACATCCTGGTAATTGACCTCGGGAAAAATCCGAAGAAATACCAGGTCGGTGACTTCATCAAGTTTAAACTGAAGTATATGGGCGCCCTGGGCTTGTTCAACAGTGACTATATCATCAAGCGCCTGGAAGATTAATTTCAGCGGATCCGATTTACCAGACTCAGCGTATGCGGTCTGCAGAACGGATCAGTTCTTCATCCCTGCGAATGGCTTTGTTGGCCAGCAGAATGATGATCAGGCTGACAATCGGAAAGAAAATCCCTGCACCGTAAGAAAATCCTGCGTCATGAACCTGGTTGCGAATGTTGTCCAGAAAAAAGAATGCAGTCAGGATCATGGCGGCATGGACAAATATATTCAGCTTCCCCATTTTGATCTGGTGCAACCTCCTCTTGTACTGGAAAGTGGTGTAAACAGTGAGGACCAATGCCAGGATAAAGAATACAAGGAGCGCTATTCCCATCCATTCTCCGGTTAAATCCGGGATGGCATTAAAAAACAGGTAGTAATTGGAAAGCCGCAAGGGCATATCAGCCATTTCAGCAGGAAAATAGGCCATTGGTAAAACGGCAAAAAGGACGGCAAAAACAAATACAATAAATAAATATACACTCTGAATTCGCTGCAGCATGGGTTCAGTCTCTTTTTAGGTTAGATACTCAGGCAAAAATAAGCAAAAAGCAGTATTTTTTTGGGTTTTATCAATAATACATTATATTTGCAGTCCGATTCCTCCATCATCTGTAGTATTCTTTAACAAGAAAATCATTAACCACACTATTTTTCATTATTATTTATTGCAGTGCACAACCCCGGCTACTGTAACTTTTCTTCGAGATGGCAACTGTTTCGCCACCAGCGTTTTTTCCTTCTTTCAATAATCAAATTAATCAGCACAGCTAACGATTTATAATCTTTCCAATGTACGACATAGTAGAATTGAACAGCAAACTTCTTCCTGAACTTAAAGAGATAGCCAAAGGCTTGAACATCAAAAAGGTTGACTCTTACAAGAAGCAGGACCTCATTTACAAAATACTGGATGCCCAGGCTGTAAATCCTCCGGCAGAACAGGAAGCAAAAGAAAAGAAGGCATCCCGTGGTCCCGGTCGTCCGCGCAAGAGGATTCCTGCGGGCAGTTCAAGTGATCGCAATCTTCAGGATCAGGGCAAAGAGAACAGGAAGCAGCAGTCTGCCCGGACTGAGCAGGTGAAAAATATGAGTTCCGGCGATAAGCCCGGTGATAAGCCCGCAGACAAACAGGAAAACCAGCCCGCCACCGGACAAAAGCAACCTGATTCACCGGAGAAGCCGCAAAGTGTGACGCAGACATTCCGGGAAAAAGAAATCACTGCAGACACCCAACAGAAAAAGCGGACCCGGCAGGAAAAACAGAACCAGGAAAAGCAAAAGCAGCAGAAAGATCCCAAAGCTTCCCAGGATCAAAAGAAACAACAGCAGCAACAACAACAGCCACAGCAACCACAGCAGCAACAACAACAGCCACAGCAACAGCCACAACAGCCACAGCAGCAGCAACAACAGCCACAGCAAGGCAGGAAGGATCAGCATGCCGCAGATAAATCCGGTCAGCAACAAGCCTCTGGTGAGTCAGTTCCCGGGCAGGACAAAGGCGGGATGAAACAGCCGCAGAAAGGACAGGAAGCACAGCAACAAGGCAAAAAAGACAAAAGCCAGGGGCAGCAGGAGACCACCCAGAAGGAAAGTTTCCAAAAGCCCAAAGGATTCGACCGACGCACCGGTGAACCTGTTTATGAGTTTGACGGGATCATTGATGCCGAAGGCGTGCTGGAAATCATGCCCGATGGCTATGGTTTTCTGCGGTCGTCCGATTACAATTACCTGAACTCACCGGATGATATTTATGTGTCCCAAAGTCAGATCAAACTTTTCGGACTGAAAACCGGTGACACGGTAAAAGGAGGCATCCGGCCCCCAAAGGAAAATGAAAAATATTTCCCCCTGATCAAAGTAACACTGATCAACGGGCGAATCCCGGCTGAGGTCAGAGACAGGGTACCATTTGATTTTCTTACCCCATTGTTCCCTGACCAGAAATTCCAGATCACCGGCCACCAGAAAGAAACATTGTCCACACGGATCATTGACATGTTTGCCCCGCTCGGAAAAGGACAAAGGGGGCTGATCGTGGCACAGCCGAAAACAGGTAAAACCATTTTGCTGCAGGAAGTGGCCAATGCCATTGCACAAAACCATCCGGAAGCTTACCTGATCGTACTCCTGATCGATGAACGCCCGGAAGAGGTGACGGAAATGGCCCGCAATGTCAGGGGCGAAGTGATCTCCTCGACTTTTGACGAACCGGCCGAACGGCACGTAAAGGTTTCCAACATTGTGCTGGAAAAAGCCAAGCGGATGGTTGAATGCGGCCACGATGTAGTCATCCTGCTGGACAGTATTACACGCCTGGCAAGGGCATTCAACACCGTATCCCCTGCCTCAGGGAAAGTGCTTTCCGGCGGGGTTGATGCGAATGCATTGCACAAACCCAAACGCTTTTTTGGTGCAGCGAGGAATATTGAAAACGGCGGATCACTGTCAATTATCGCTACCGCACTGATTGACACGGGATCCAAAATGGACGAGGTGATTTTCGAGGAATTCAAGGGAACCGGTAACATGGAATTGCAGCTTGACCGCCGCCTGTCCAACAAACGGATATTCCCATCCATCGATATCGTGTCTTCCGGCACACGTCGTGAAGACCTTCTGCTCAATAAAGATATGATGAGCAGAATCTGGGTGTTGCGCAAATTCATGGCAGACATGACCCCCATGGAAGCCATGGAGTTCCTGATGGAACGAATCAGGCATACCAAAGACAATGAGGAGTTTTTGATGTCGATGAACAGCTAAGCCATCGCTGCCTGACCGCCCCGCCCGGTTATGTGCGGACTACCCGGGTATCAGGTTTATCGGGGCAGTTTTGGCCGGAAAAAATGTCCGCCATATCAGAAAGCCTTACAGAAAGCTTCGCCTAGCGGAGCTTTCTGCGTTTCAGGCGCAGGGAGTTCCCAACAACGATAATATCCGAAGCGGCCATGGCAAATGCGGCCACAATAGGGGTCAGTAATCCGATCATGGCCAATGGGATAGCGGCCACATTGTAGAAGAACGCCCAGAATAGATTTTCCTTCACCGTCCGCAGCGTGGTACGTGTCAGTCCATAAGCCTTAGCCAACAATGAGAGGTCACCTTTAAGCAGAATTACTTCGGCGGATTTCACGGCTACCTGGGTGGCATCACTCATACTGATCCCCACATAAGCCTTGGCCAGGGCGGGTGCATCATTGATCCCGTCACCCACCATTCCGACTTTTC
>PWHO01000173.1 GCA_003555385.1 Bacteroidales bacterium | reverse complement strand
GCCATTTTCTGTTTGCCCGCCTTTTTAATATCCGGGTGGAAAAGTTCTACCTGTTTTTCAACCCCTGGTTCTCCCTGTTCAAGATCCGTCGCGGAGAAACCACCTATGGCATGGGATGGCTCCCATTGGGTGGATATGTAAAAATATCCGGTATGATCGATGAGTCGATGGACAAAGAACAGATGAAGCAGCCTCCAAAACCCTATGAGTTCAGGGCCAAACCAGCCTGGCAAAGATTGATCGTGATGGTGGGCGGGGTTTTCTTCAACGTGATCCTTGCCGCCCTTATATATATTTTCATGATGTTCTTTATCGGGGATGAATACCTTCCGGTGGAAAACATGAAATACGGCATCGTAGCGGAAGAACTGGGCAGGGATATCGGGCTGGAAACCGGTGACCATATCGTGGCCCTCAATGGGGAGGATACCGGTGACTGGGTGGAGCTGCGCAGCAAGTTTGCCCGCGGTGAAGTAGAAGAAGTAACCGTAGAGCGCGACGACAGCCTGATCACCTTTTCCGTACCCGAAGACTTCTTCGGCAAGCTGATCTCTGCCCGGGGGCAGAATTTTATCTCGATCCGTTATCCCTTTATTGTGGATGGATTCCTGGATGGCTCAACGGCAATGGAGGCCGGTGTGGAAGTGGGTGACCACATCAAGGGGATCGGGGGGCAGGAAACCTGGTCTTTTATGGAATTTGTTCAGACCATCGGGAACTACGCCGGAGAAGAGACCACCCTGACGGTGGAACGAAACGGACAAACCATGGAACTACCCATCAGCATCCCGGAAGAAGCCGTGGTGGGTGCTTACCTGAAAGACCCCTTCGAGATCCTCCAGACAGAGGTACGCAACTACTCATTCTTTGCGGCCATCCCTGCCGGCGTTGAAAGGGCTTATACTACCACCAGGGATTATTTCCGTGACCTCGGACTCCTTTTCAAACCTGAAGTGAGTGCCCGCGAGAGCCTGGGCGGATTCATCACCATCGGGGGCATTTTCTCCCCTACCTGGGACTGGGTACATTTCTGGACAATGACTGCATTTCTGTCCATTATCCTGGCGGTGATGAACATTCTGCCGATCCCCGCACTGGATGGTGGTCATGTGATGTTTCTGCTGTATGAGCTCATTGCCGGAAGGAAACCACCGGAAAAGTTCATGGAATATGCCCAGATGGCGGGTATGCTTCTGCTTCTGTCGCTAATCCTCCTGGTGAACCTCAACGACGTATTGCGGCTTTTCAGGTAAGCGAATATCAACCATTTGTAATGTCGGCCATTTTTGAAACCACCATACTGGGCTCTTCGGCAGCCACCCCCACCTCAGTGAGGCACACCAGTGCCCAGCTGCTGAAATACCATAACCTCTATTTCCTGATCGACTGTGCGGAAGGTTGCCAGATGCAGTTGCGCAGGCTCAAAAAGCCAATGATGAAGATCGGTCACATTTTCATCAGCCATCTGCACGGAGACCATTACCTGGGTTTGCCCGGCCTGCTGTTTTCACTGCACCTGCTTGGAAGAGAACAGGAACTGCATGTGTACTCTCCGCCAGGGCTGGAAGAAATCATCGATCTGCAATACAAAATTTCGGGACTCACACCCTCTTTTCATATCCGGTTCCACGACCTGCTGGAAGGAGAAACCCAAATTTATGAAGACGATAATCTGACCGTGGAAACCATTGAAATGGATCACCGCCTCCCTACTTTCGGCTTTTTGTTCAGGGAAAAACCCAAAGAAAGAACCATCCGCAAAGAAAGCCTCTCTGAATATCGCATCCCGCTGACCCGGCGAAGCGGAATTAAAAAGGGGGACGACCTGATTACGGAAGATGGCACGCGGATCCCCAACGAGGAGATCACCTCGCCACCGCCACCACCCCGCAGCTATGCCTTTTGTTCCGATACCGCCTACACAGAGACCTTTATTGAACAGATACGCCATGCAGACCTCCTCTACCACGAGGCCACATTCATGCATAACAAAGCCGACATCGCCAGGCAAAAACTACATTCAACCACCATAGAGGCAGCCACCCTGGCCAGAAAAGCCGGGGCCGGCACACTGATGATCGGCCATTACTCGGCCCGCTACAAAGAGCTGGAAGATTTCCGCAAGGAGGCAGCCACAGTGTTTCCGAACACCATCCTGGCCAGGGAAGGGGAAACCGTTGAAGTCAGATTAAAAAAACAAGCCGGAAAGCCTGGCGGGTAAAATCTTCCTCCGACCGTCCAGCAACTGATAACGCTTCAGCATCGCCACGACTTCCGTTTCTGCATGCCGGCAGCCCGGCAACGCAGCCTCCAGCTGCTTCCATGGACGTGCAGCCTGCCCGGAGACCTCGATCTCCCCGCCCGCAACCCTTATTTCAGCATGGCGAATATACCCCTTCTCTACCCTCAGCACAGAAACCAGGTGTTGCTCAAGGTAGCTGGCCTCCCCGTAGAATTCATAATCCGGAGAGTAACCGTAATTCCAGTGCCACTGTGAATATTTTTCATCTGCCAGGGCCTGAACTTTTTTGGTTTCACCCGCAGTCAACTCCCGCACCCCCGACAGGGGCCCGAAATATTCTTTCAGCCAGCGGGAAAACATGGCCAGGAATTCAGGCAGAGGAGGCGGATTATCCATAAAACTGCTCACATTGGCCACTTCGCTGCGGACTGAAGCCACACTCCTGTCGATGTAACGTTCCGGTGTAACCCGTATCGATTCATTCAACACCGAAAGATCCGCATCATACAGCAGGGTGCCGTGGTGCAGGACACGTCTGCGGAACACATGCTCTGCATTACCCGAAACCTTCAGTCCGTTTACCCTGATGTCATTTTTTCCTTCAAACCGGGCCGGGATACCCAATGAAATCAGGAAATCGATCACCGGGGCAGTATGTTTTCTGAAGTCAACCAGCTTGCCTTCCTCCCCGTTACGCACAAAGGTGAAATTGACATTGCCCGGGCTGTGAAACACCGTACCACCTCCCGAAAGCCTGCGGATCAACGGGATCCTGTTCCGGTTCACAAAGGGATAGTTCACCTCCCCGAGGGCATTCTGATGCTTGCCGATTACCACCGAGGGGCGGCTTTGCCAGAGCAGTACTGATTCGTGGTCCGCTTCACGGAGGAGGTATTCCTCCAGCGCAAGGTTAAAATAAGGATCGTCGGAGCGATTTCGCACAAAGATCATAGTTGTGCCTGCAGGTTATCAAGGTGGTTCTTAATCTTACGAAGTATGTAGGCGTCCGACAACTCATTCTGCAACTGCATCAGCACTTCCGGGTCAGAGATATTGAACAGGGCCCGTTTGCGCACATCAAAATCATCATCACTGATGATCACCTTTTTGAGCACCTCCACATCATGGATCCGGGTTACCGCCTGGCCCCGCACATAATAATCGGCATCGTTCAGGGCAATATCCATGATCACCTCCGCGTCGGTGATTTGTTGCACGGCCAGGGCACGCACATAATAATCACTGTCTTTACGGGCAATACGTGCCAGCACCTCCTGGTCGGTGATCTTTTTCAGGGCATCCGAGCGCACATAAAAATCACTGTTGCAGCAGGCAATATCCGCCAGCATATCCTGGTCGGTGATTCCCCTGACCACTGCCGACTTGATGTCCCGGTCGGTCAAACCTTCCAGTAAGCTGGCCAGTACATCATTGCTTTTGATATTGCTGAGGGCGTCTTTGCAGATATAATAATCAAACTGGCAGTTCAGCACAATGTCGGCCAAAACCTGCGGATCCCTGATCTTTTTAACAGCCGCAAGGCGCACATAATAATCGGGATCGGAGTTGGCGATCTGCTGCAAAGCCTCCTGGTCAGAAATCCTTTCCACGGCTGACTGCCTGACAAGTTCATTGGAGTCCGCAGAAGCCACCCTGATGAGCGTTTTTTCGTCTTCCACCTCACGCAGGGCCTGAAGCCTGGTACTGCGACGGGGAGCATTGAACAGGCGTTCCATCAGTTTATCCTCTGATGATCCGCGGTTTCCTGAAGTAATCCCGTCCTGCTCCTTCATGACTGTTGGTATTTTACCGGCGTTATGGTCACACGTGCAAAGCCTCTATGACAAATTTAGCAAAAAGCAGCAAATGCCAAACGCGCTTTTTTTATAACTTTGTCAGGTTTTTTGATAACAATGCCAGCATTCAGAATATTATGGACAACATCCCCAAGCATTATTCCCCTGACAATACGGAAGCCAGATGGTATCAGGAGTGGATCGACAAAGGCTACTTTCATTCAGAACCTGACGATCGGGAGCCTTACTCCATGGTGATCCCGCCACCCAACGTTACCGGAGTGCTGCATATGGGTCATATGCTCAACAATACCATCCAGGATGTATTGGTCAGAAGGGCCAGGATGCAGGGATACAATGCCTGCTGGCTGCCCGGCACCGACCATGCTTCCATTGCCACCGAAGCCAAGGTGGTCAACAAGCTGAAGGAGGAAGGGATCAATAAGAAAGACCTGAGCCGTGAAGACTTCCTGCGTCACGCCTGGGAGTGGAAAGAAAAGCACGGGGGAATTATCCTGGAACAGCTGAAAAAACTCGGTGCCTCGTGCGACTGGGAGCGCACCAGGTTTACCATGGACAAAGAGTTGTCAGATTCAGTCATCCACACCTTCGTAGACCTTTACGAAAAGGGGAAGATCTATCGCGGGGTAAGAATGGTCAACTGGGATCCCAAGGCACTGACCGCCCTGTCTGATGAAGAAGTGATTCACAGGGAAGTACAGTCAAAGTTTTATTACGTCCGCTACCAGGTAGAAGGCACCGATGAATATGTGACCATTGCCACCACACGTCCGGAAACCATACTCGGAGACACCGGCATTTGCATTCATCCTGAGGATGAGCGCTATAAGCATCTGCTTGACAAAAAGGTCATCGTACCCCTGGTAAACCGTCGGGTTCCTTTTATTGTGGATGAGTATGTGGATCGGGAATTCGGAACAGGGGCACTGAAGGTAACCCCCGCCCACGACATCAACGACTACAACCTGGGCATCAAGCACAACCTTCCCTCCATCGACATTTTTAACGACAATGGCACCCTCAGTGAAGAAGCCGAAATTTTTATCGGTGAAGACCGTTTTGCCGCCAGGAATAAAGTAACACAGGCACTGGAAGAAAAGGGCCACCTGGTAAAAGTGGAGGAGATCACCAACAGCATCGGCTACTCCGAACGCACCGACGAAGTGATCGAACCCAAGTTATCGCTGCAGTGGTTTCTGAAGATGGATGAACTGGCCAAACCGGCCCTGGACGTGGTAATGGATGACACCATCCGCTTCCATCCGCCCAAATTCAAGAATACCTACAAGCACTGGATGGAGAATGTACGCGACTGGTGCATCAGCCGGCAGTTGTGGTGGGGGCATCAAATCCCGGCATACTACCTGCCCGATGGCCATTTCGTGGTAGCCCGCAGCAGGGACGAAGCCTTGCTGCTGGCCAGGGAAAAATACAACAACGACCTGAAAGATGAGGACCTTCGACAGGACGAAGACGTGGTGGACACCTGGTTCTCTTCCTGGCTCTGGCCCATTTCGGTATTTGACGGCATCAACCGCCCCGACAATGAAGAGATCCGCTATTACTATCCCACCAATGACCTGGT
>PWHO01000141.1 GCA_003555385.1 Bacteroidales bacterium | reverse complement strand
CCCCCTTTGTCACCACCGTCAGGTCCGAGGTCTATTACCCAATCGGCACTCTTGATCACCTCGGGGTTGTGTTCAATAACCACCAGCGAGTGACCGTTGTCCAGCAGGGCATTGAAAGCGAGCAGCAGCTTGTCAATGTCATGAAAATGAAGTCCGGTAGTGGGTTCATCAAAAATGAAAAGGGTTTTATCTGCACTGATGCCTTTGGTAAGGAAAGCCGCCAGCTTGATGCGCTGGGCCTCCCCCCCGCTGAGCGTGCTGGATGACTGCCCCAGACGGATATAGCCAAGCCCCACATCCGCCAGAGGCTGAAGGCGTTCGGCAATGCGACGGCAGATCGCGCCGCAGTCCTTTGCCGAGGCAAAAAAGCCAATGGCGTCATCCACGGTCAGGTCAAGCACATCGGCAATGTGCTTCCCCCTGAAAGTCACATCCAGGATTTCATCCTTGAAACGTCTTCCTTTACAGCTATCACAGTCCAGCACGATATCTGCCATAAACTGCATCTCGATTTTCACCGTACCTTCTCCCTCACATTCCGGGCATCGGCCCCCTTCCACATTGAAAGAAAAATAGCCGGGCTTGTATCCCCGGGTTTTGGCCAGGGGTTGTGAGGCAAAAAGCTGCCGCATCTCGTCGTACGCCTTAAGGTAAGTGACAGGATTGGACCGCGAAGATTTGCCGATGGGATTCTGATCAATGTATTCCACATCGTTCAGGCTGTAAATATCTCCGTCCATTCCGTCAAAAACGCCCGTGCGATCACCATATCCCCCATAATGTTTTTTCAGTGCCGGATACAGGATATTTTTAACCAGGGTGCTCTTCCCGGAACCGCTGACCCCGGTTACCACGGTCATCACCCTGAGAGGGATGTTCACATCAAAGCCTTTCAGGTTATGCTGCTGTACCCCCTGGAGCCGGATGAATTCCTTCCATGGGCGCCTGCGCTTCGGAAGGGGAATTTCCTTATCCTTATTGAGATATTGTGCCGTGAGGCTATCCTTTTCCGCAAGGAGGGTTTCACAGTCTCCCTGAAAAACAATCTCTCCGCCATGGGTGCCGGCCAGGGGACCAATATCGATGATCTGGTCAGCAGCCCTGATAATGTCTTCGTCATGCTCCACCACGATCACCGTATTGCCCAGGTCACGCAGCTTTTTCAGGACCCTGATCAGGCGGTCGTTGTCTCGCTGGTGAAGACCAATGCTTGGTTCATCCAGGATATACATGGACCCCACCAAACTGCTGCCCAGTGAGGTGGCGAGGTTGATCCGCTGCGACTCACCGCCCGACAAGGTGTTGGACAGCCTGTTGAGTGTCAGGTAACCAAGCCCCACATCATTGAGGTATTCCAGCCTGTTGGTGATCTCTACAAACAACCGGCGGGAAACCGCTTGTTCTTCCTCATTGAGCGACAGCTCCTTAAAGAATTCATACAGATGATCCAGGGGCATAAGCACGAGTTCCGTGATGGAGTGACCGGCCACTTTCACATAGCCGGCATCCTTCCTCAGCCTGGTTCCTTTGCAGTCAGGGCATTGTTGTTTGCCACGATAACGGGAGAGCATCACCCGGTACTGGATCTTGTAAGTGTTCTCCTCCACCATCTTAAAGAAGTCATTTAACCCCTTAAAGTAACGGTTACCCGTCCAAAGCAGATCCCACTGAGATTCGGAGAGTTCTTTCAGCGGTTTATGAATGGGAAAGTCAAATTTATAGGCATGGGCGATCAGCTGCTCTTTCCACCAGCTCATTTTTTCCCCGCGCCAGCATGCGATGGCATCTTCATAGACCGAAAGTCGCTTGTTGGGTGCCACCAGGTCAGGATCAATGCCGATAATGCTGCCAAAACCTTCACAAGTCTTGCATGCCCCATAAGGATTGTTAAACGCAAAGAAATTCACGGAAGGCTTTTCGAAACTCATTCCGTCACGTTCAAACCGATTGGAAAAATCCATCAATTCTTCCGCTTCCAGCAATTTATAATGCAGGCGGCAGGCCCCTCTTCCTTCATAAAAAGC
Organism: Bacteroidales bacterium; assembly: GCA_003555385.1. Taxonomy (GTDB): domain Bacteria; phylum Bacteroidota; class Bacteroidia; order Bacteroidales; family UBA7960; genus PUPG01. The sequence continues at coordinate 3,632 of PWHO01000141.1, read as the reverse complement.
AGTCTGCACTGAGTCAGCCACCCGGGCACGCAGCTCATCATCAGAAGGGTCCACCGAAAAGCGGTCAATCACAATGGATGACACCCTGTTTTCCCCGCCGGATTCCAGACAGGATTCAATCCGCTCCAATTGCTCATTGACAATCACCCTTGAAAACCCTTGCTGAAGCAAGACAGAAAGTTGTTGTTCTGTTGTACGATCCGCAATTTCGACCAGGGGTGCGGTCAGCATCACCATGGTTCCTTCGGGCAATGACAAACAATGGTTAACCACATCACCAACGGTGTCGCGCTGCACCAATTGACCGGACGCAGGAGAATAGGTTTTTCCGATACGGGCATAAAACAGCTTCAGGTATTCATACACCTCAGTGGACGTCCCGACGGTAGAACGCGGATTTCGGGTATTTGCCCGTTGCTCAATGGCAATGGCCGGCGAGATCCCCCTGATATAGTCCACCTCAGGTTTATGCATGCGCCCCAGGAACTGCCTTGCATAAGCACTCAGACTCTCCACATAGCGCCGCTGTCCTTCCGAATACAGGGTATCGAAAGCCAGAGAAGATTTCCCCGAACCCGACAGGCCGGTAATCACCACCAGGCGGTTGCGGGCAATAGCCACATCTACCCCTTTCAGGTTGTGCACTCGTGCCCCTTTAATGAGAATCCAGGATTTGCTGTCGAGGTGATCAATATCCATACAGGCAAGCTGATAATTTTGAATCTGCAAAGTTACAATTAATTTACCGGCTGAGCCTGCAAAGATGCTTTGGTCCTTTGTCATTATTGGTCATAAATTCGTACATTGCATAAGTATTTACAATAAAACAATCGTTTAATCGTATAAACAGCTTGATGTTATGATGCAGGAAACCCTTACCGGTATTATCCGGAAAGCGATCCGGAACAACTGGAAAAACCAGGCACTGGCCGATTATCACGGCAAAAGTTACACATACAGGGAAGTTGCCGGTCACATCATCCATCTGCACACACGCTTCGAAGCTTACGGAATCAAACAGGGTGACAAAATTGCCCTGCTGGGCAAAAATTCGGCCAAATGGGGCATTTCTTATCTTGCAGTGGTAACTTACGGAGCAGTAGTGGTCCCCATTCTGCCCGATTTCAAGCCCAACGATGTACACCACATTGTAAACCATTCAGAGTCGAGGCTGCTACTTGCATCTGACACACTGTTTGATGCCCTGGACACTGAAAAAATGAAGGGCCTGCTTGGGATCGTTTCCCTGAATGACTTTTCCATCCTTTCTGAGAATGAAAACCACCCCCTGAGCGGCAAAGCTGAAGAAGTGGAAAACCTCTACCAAAACAAATACCCTTACGGGGTGCAGTCTGATAATTTAAATTTTCCGGATATTTCCAATGATGAGCTGGCCGTGATCAGTTATACCTCCGGAACAACAGGTTTCACCAAGGGAGTGATGCTCCATCACAACAGTCTGGTGGCCAATATCATTTACGCCAATAACAATATGCCCCTTGACCCGGGCGATGCCATCGTTTCCTTCCTCCCGCTGGCCCATGCCTATGGCTGTGCTTTTGAATTCCTGTGGCCTTTCACACTTGGATGCAATATTACCCTGCTTACCAAAACACCTTCACCGCAGGTAATTCTGGAGGCATTCAGGAAGATCAGGCCAAAGCTGGTGCTTGCCGTCCCGCTTATTATCGAAAAGATTTACAAAAAGCAAATATTGCCTGCAATACAAAAGCCGCATATGAAGGCGCTGATGAACACCCCATTGCTGAACCGTATCCTCTATAAGAAAGTCAAAAGCAAGCTGGTGGATGTTTTCGGTGGCAACTTCCATGAGGTGGTTATAGGAGGTGCACCCCTCAACAAGGAGGTGGAACTTTTCCTGAATAAGATCGGCTTCCCCTATTCCATCGGCTACGGGATGACGGAATGCGGACCCCTGATCAGTTATGCCAACTGGAAGAGAACCAGATTGGGTACTGCCGGCAAGGTGGTGGATACACTGGAGGCAAAAATTGACAGCCCTGACCCGCAAAATATCGTCGGTGAAATCCTGGTAAAGGGAGAAAACGTAATGGCGGGGTATTTTAAAAACAAGGAAGCGACCGACAATGCCCTGGATGAGGAAGGATGGCTCCACACGGGCGACCTGGGGTTGCTCGACAAATATAACTACCTGCACATCAAGGGTAGAAGCAAGAGTATGATACTTGGTCCGTCCGGCCAGAATATTTACCCGGAGGAGGTGGAAGCCAGGCTGAATAACAAGCGCTTTATCCAGGAATCACTGGTCATCGACAAGGATGGCATACTTGAAGCACTGGTTTACCCTGACTATGAATTGACTGATCAGGAAGGAGTTAGTGAAGCGGGGCTGAACCATCTCCTGGACCAGTACAAAACCGAACTTAATAATGGTATCCCGGTCTATATGAACATTTCGAGGATCAGAATTGTGCCGGAAGAGTTCGAGAAAACACCAAAGAAAAGTATTAAACGCTTTTTATACACGATGAACCGCTAATATCATTTTTTTATCGATTTTTTTTGAAAGTTGTTAAAAAATATTCTATATTTGTCTGGTTCCGAAACAGAGGAACCAATCAACACCAAATTCTCACCTATAAACATGGAGGACAGGCTATCGAATAGACTCTTACGCTAATTGAAACAACATACGGAGGCCATTACTATGAATGACCGCACAACGATTAGCGATCAAGAGTTGATACGCCTGTTTATTTCCGGGGATCACAATGCCCTGGAGTCACTGATCAACCGCCATCAGCGAAAGCTGTTTTCCTATATAATGATTATCGTCAAGGACAAGCACCTGGCGGAAGATGTATTTCAGGATGCATTCATTAAAATCATCAACACCTTGCGTTCAGGCAACTACAACGAGGAAGGCAAGTTCCTGCCCTGGGCCATGCGCATTTCACACAACCTGATCATTGACTATTTCAGAAGGTCAAAACGAATGCCCATGCGGGAAAACAGCGAGGAATACGACCTGTTTGAAACGCTCAAAATCTACGATGAAACCATTGAAGATCGAATTATCACGGGTCAGATCCACGATGATGTCAAAAAACTCATTGAGCATCTTCCGGAAGAACAAAAGACCGTGCTGAAAATGCGCCATTACCAGGAAATGAGTTTCAAAGAGATCGCACAGCAAACCGATGTCAGCATCAACACCGCCCTGGGCAGAATGCGTTATGCCCTGATCAACATGCGAAAAATGATCGATGAGAAAAACATTGTCCTGACGCGTTGATTCTTTCCGGGAAATCTTTCCGAGAACACTTTTTGCATTAACTTTGCCCAATGGCCGGAATGGCCTTAATGAATTCTACTGCAAAGCCCCTTTGTACCGTATGTTAATCCAGGAAAGTTATCCCCTAAAGCACCTGAATACCTTTGGCATGGATGTCTCTGCGAGGTATTATGCCGAAATTACTTCACGGGATGACCTGTCAGGAATCTTTGATGATCCGGGGTTCGCCGCCAACCCTCACCTGGTACTTGGCGGAGGAAGCAATCTCCTGTTTAGGGGGAATTACGACGGCACCATACTGCACATTCGCCTCAGGGGGAAAAAAATCGTGGCAGAGAACAAAGACAACGTTTAT
>PWHO01000274.1 GCA_003555385.1 Bacteroidales bacterium | reverse complement strand
TGGATGCACCCGACGAAGCAGGTGGGAAAAACAGGGGCCCGCGACCAAAACCCCTGATGCTTGCTTCCCTGGCCGGATGCACCGGCATGGACGTGATCGGCATCCTGAAAAAAATGCGGGTTGAATTTACGGGATTTGATATCCTGATCGAAGCCGAAGCCACCGAGGAAGCCCCGAAGCATTACAAAAAAATGAAGGTGATCTATGAATTTACCGGGAAAGACCTTCCCGAAGACAAGCTGAAGAAAGCCGTGGAGCTCTCCAGGGAAAAGTATTGCGGCGTCTCATACATCTACAAGCAGGTCATCGACATGGAGTATGATGTCCGGATCAAAGAAGAAAACTAATCACCACTCCCGGGCATACCATCCCCGATAACCCGGGAGGGCAGCCACACCTTACTCTGCTCCGGAATTTGCCCCAGACCCGCAAAAAATCTGCGGCCATACCGGAAATAAAAAATGTGTGCCCCCGAAAGGACACACATTTTTTTATTTTCAGCCCCCTTTTGGGGCCCTGCTGACACTATGACCCCGGGGGTCACACGTTACTAAAAAGAATAGCGGATACCTACCTGTGCACGCCACCTTGAGTTCAGGTTCGAAATATTGAACTGGTCTTCGTTGGTGGGCACCCGGTCGGGGTTAAAAGAGATCCTCGGTTTCAGCTCGATACTGCCATCAGGAAGTTCAGTGGCATCATATCCCTGGAAAGTCAGTTCAGACACTGAGCCGAAACTGGCAAAACGCTCAATTCCCCAATCCTGGCCAAGAACATTACCCAACATGTTTTTGAAGTTCATCACGTCAAGTGTCAGTTCCAGGAACTGGTTACCTGTGGTGCGGATCCTGTGAGACACACGCAGGTCCATATGGTGGACCCAGGGCTGAATACCGGCACCCCTTTCGGTGATCTGCCCGCGGTAGTCATCCAAAGCAGGGTTGGCACTGATGAATGCGTCAAGCTCTTCCCAGTTGTTGCTTACCAGGTTGACCTCATCGGGAGAAGCCGGAACATAAACAAGGTCATTGGACCCGAAGTAGTCACCATTTGCACTGAATCCATTGGCAAAGGGCGTAAAGTAGATGTAGTGATACGGGTTGCCCGTACGTCCCTCGTAGATCATGGAAATGGTGGTAGCATGGTTGCCGTTGCTGCCATAATCAAGACGATAGGAGGCACTGGCCAGGAAACGGTGTCGCGTAATGTGGGCCGACCTGGCTGCCGGAGAACTGTTCGGATCTCCCGGCACCTCATTGAACTGCCAGTTGGAAATGGCCCGGCTGGAAGTTCCGTCATTCACAGAAGTACCATCTGAGAATGTATAAGATACGTCGGCAAACCAACCATGGCTGAACTCCTTGCGCAACTGACCGGTCAGGCTGTACTGATCTCCTTTGTTGGTGTTGGTAAGAAATATGACATTGGTAAAGTTGTCACTGACACGATTTTGGGAAAACCGCGGATTTCCGTTCTCGTCAATGGTGACGTCGCCATAAAACGGGCGTCCGTCGGTCACCCTGACATTGGGATTGGGATCTCCCACGTTCAGGTTCTGGTAATCAATGTCATGCATGTTGTTGGTGTACAGTGCTTCCACGGTACCGATCAGATCCCATGGCAACCGTTGTTCCACGGCCAGGTTGGCACGGAATACCTGGTTGATCTTAAAGTCGGGGTCGGTGAAATTCACCTCGGTGGTCTGGATCGGATCCAGGCCTGCTGCCGTACCAGGGCGGGGTTGGTTGTACACGTCAGGAGTAAAAAATCCCGGGTCGAAGGTACGGCGCACATCCAGCCGTGCCAAATCCACACCTGTATTGCTGTACTGGTTAGAGAGCCATACACCGGGTTCGCCACCGGAGAAAAGGCCCACACCCCCGCGGATCTGCGTTTCTCCGTCATTCCAGTTAAAACCGAGACGCGGATTCAGCTGCAGGGTCGGATCCGGCACATTGCCTGTATCGTACTGCGGGAAATCCTGCGCAAAGGTAGGGTTACTGGGCGGATCATCCGTAAACACAGTGAGATCAGCCCGCAAACCAAGTGTCAGGTTGAGGTTGCTGCTGATACGCCACTCGTCCTGTGCGTAAAGGGCAAACGTATTGTAGCCCCAATTGGCTTCCGGCAAACGTCCATATTGATTCTCATCAGTTGAATAGCTGTAACGGTACCTGTTGGGTGCTCCTTCCCGGAAACGATCAATTCCGCTCTGAACCAGGTTGCCGTCGGCATCAAACACATTGGAAAAGGTATATTCACCCAATGCATCCTGGATAAACAGGTTCCTGAAAGAGTTCAGGTAATTGTTGGTACCGAATGTAATGGTGTGCTCGCCGGCAAAATACGTCATATTGGCGGTGAATTCAAAATAGTCCTGATCCAGCTCGTTGGCATGGCGGAAACGCTCCACTCCGAAATCTACGTTGTAGCCGCCTGGTGTTTCCACTCGCACAGCCGGAAAAGGATCGTCTCCATAATCGGCCTCCTGGCGCAACCTGGTATAAGCTACTTTGGCTTCAGAAATGAAGTTCTCTGACCAGGCACTGTTCAGCTGCAGGGAGAAGTTGCTTTGATTCCCCCGCTGACGGTATTGACGGTTAGCCAATGAAAAAGCGTTAAATCCCCTGGAAATTCCACGGTCATCATACCCGTTGACCAGGTTTTGCTGGTAGGTCAGCCTGTGCACATTGGAAATGTTCCAGTCAAGTTTCGTAAAAATCTTCCAGTCGTCCGTGTTCTGGGTCAGGCGATCATACCCGCCCGGATCGTACCCGTAAACATCGCGGGCAATTGAAATGATTTCATCAAGGTCAGAGGTGCCTCCGCGAAACTGGGATTCCTCATAATTAAACAGGGGGCTGCTCTCCCGTTTGATCTCAGCGTTGATGAAAAAGAAGAGATTGTCCTGCACAACCGGGCCACCCAACCGCAAACCGGTCTGGTACTCCGAGAAATCCTCAATATGGCTCTCTTCGCCCAGCAGCTCTCCGCTGATAAAATCCTGGTTCCGCCCATAAAAATAGGCCGATCCTTCCAGGCGGTTTGTCCCGCTGCGGGTAACGGCATTGATGGCACCTCCGGTAAAGTTGCCCTGCCGCACGTCATAAGGGGCAATGGCTACCTGGAATTCCTCAATGGCATCCAGTGAAATAGGGTTCCCGATGGTGGGGATGGCATCGGATCCGAGGCCAAAACGGTCATCAAAGGTCACCCCATCAATATGGATGGCGTTTCTGCGTCCGCTTCTGCCGGCAATATTGTTCCCGCTTACCTGGGGACTGAGCCGGGTGTAATCCTGGATACTTCGGCTGATTGAAGGCATGGCATCAAGCTGTTCCCGGCTTACCCGTGAACGGGCACCAGTGCGGTTGCCTGAGATCAGGGCATCGCGCTGTGCGTAAACAGCCACCTCGCCCAGTTCAACAGCCTCATCCACCAATTCAAAATTAATGGTGTACTCCTGGCCAAGCTCAAGGAGAATCCCGTCTTCCTCGGCCGAACGATAACCGACGAAGGAAACCCTGATCGTGTAAGGGCCGCCCACACGAACGTTGCGGAGATTGAAGCGTCCATCGCTCCTGGTGATGGTGCCGTATTGTGTTCCGGAGGGAACATGCACAGCTACCACTGTAGCACCGGGAAGGGTCATGCCTTCGGCATCCCTGACTTCCCCGTTGAAATTTGCGCCTACAGGCGCCTGCCCTGAAAGGGTTAAAACGCTGAATGTCATCAGCAGAAAAGCAAACAAAGAAAAGATTCGAACTTTTTGTTTCATTTGTGAGAGTTGTTTGAGTAAAATATTAGGGTTAAAGGCAAGACAAAAGTAAGCTAAACTGTCCAATTAACCACAACCCAAACCTTACGAAAGTGTTAAGAATTTTTTACGCTTAATTACGAAGAAAAGAAACTGAAGGATAAGCCAAAACTCCAGACCGTATTGTACTGTCCGCGGTTGTACCAGGTAGCAGCTTCACTCTGATGCGGGCGCAACGGTGTGACCCCCTGCGAAAACCGGAGCTGAAAATCCAGACCATCGCGGATCGGGTAATAGAACCCGGCCAGCAGGTTCAACTCGGCTGCATAAAAAGGCCGTTCGTCAGCCATCCGGTCTGTAATGTCTTTCCCTTCACGCTCCTCATAATGCCCCACAACAGTGGAGCCGGAAAGACCAATCTCACCCGTCAGACGGTCCACATAGGGAAGGGGGATCGAGGGGGAAAAGTCAAACTTGAATACCAGCGGCACCTCCACATAATGCAGGTTAAACCGGTAGTTTCTGTAGCCGTCGGGGGTAGGATCCGGGAGCCCGTTGTCGCCGGCTGCAGGAAAAAAGGAAGTCCCCTGATGCCCGTTCGGGTCTGCATGCGAATCGCGAAATACCCGGCTTCCCTTCTGGATATACATCACTTCAAGTTGTAACCGGGAATGCTCACTCACGTCGCGATTGGTAAAAACGGCTGCAAACCAGCCGAGCTTATCCGGGCCACCCGCGTCATCTCCGGAAACTTCACTGGCAGTGAGTCCGGCCCGAAAACCTCCGCGAAAATCCTGGCCGGACAAGTCACCTGCCGATCCTGACAGCACCAAAACCACTGATAATACTCTGATCAATTCCCGCATACCATCAAATTTACGCAAATTAATGACAAAAGGGATTGATCCCCATGTGAGTACTTTGCGCAATTACTATATTTGTAAGAAAAAATCAGCATGATACAATCCATGACCGGCTATGGCAAGTCAACCTGCCAGCTCAGTCACAAGACTCTCACAGTCGAAATTCGTTCTCTGAACAGCAAAACGCTGGATATCAGCCTGAAACTGCCCTACCTCTACAAGAGCGGGGAACAAGAGCTCAGGTCATTGCTGGGCAAAAAACTCGGGAGAGGCAAGGTGGAGCTGCTGATCACGATAGAAAGCAAGGATGAGAGCGCAGCTTACTCCCTGAACACCCCCCTGATGGAAAAATATTACCTTGAACTCACGGCATTCAGCCGGAAGCATGACATACCGGTAACAGACAACTTATTGCCGGCCATTTTGCGCCTTCCCGAGGTATATACCCAGGAAACAGAGACCCTTGACCAGGAAGAATGGGAGCAATTACACCAGGCAGTGGAAGAAGCCCTGAAAAGCACCATGGAGTACAGGCAATCCGAGGGCCTTCACCTGAAGAAAGACCTTCAGGAACGTATCAGCAAGTTGAAATCCTTGCTGGCTGACATTCCTCCCCTGGAAAAGCAGCGCAGGGAGGGCATACGTAAACGACTATCCGCTGCACTGGATGAACTGCAGGATGTGGCCACCCCGGATCCGAACCGTTTCGAACAGGAGTTGATCTACTACCTGGAAAAGTTCGATATTACAGAGGAGATGGTACGCCTGGAGCAGCACCTGGATTATTTTTCAGATACCATGGCAGAAAACATTTCGGCCGGGAAAAAACTGGGATTCATCACCCAGGAGATCGGCAGAGAGATCAACACCATCGGCAGCAAGGCCAATGATGCCCCCATCCAGCGGCATGTCGTCCAGATGAAGGATGAGCTGGAGAAAATCAAAGAGCAATTAATGAATATTCTGTAATGGCTGCACAAGGAAAACTGATCATCTTTTCAGCCCCGTCCGGAGCGGGCAAAACAAGTATTGTTAAAGAAGTCCTTAAAAATACCCCTCAGCTTGCATTTTCCAT
>PWHO01000340.1 GCA_003555385.1 Bacteroidales bacterium | reverse complement strand
CCACATTGACAGAGGTATAATGATGATGGGGATCAATGACCAGGGGCAGAAAAAGCTGCTGGGGATCCGCACTGGAGAAACCGGCATTTTTGTCCGGTGACCATTGCATGGGCGTCCGGACCCCGTCCCTGTCTCCCAGGTAATAGTTATCGCCCATTCCGATTTCATCGCCGTAATAGATAATGGGTGTTCCCGGTAATGAGAGCAAAAGCACATTCAGTAATTCGATGGTTTTCGTATCGCCGCCAAGCAGGGGAAACAACCGCCTGCGAATTCCTACGTTCACCCTTTTGCGCGGATCTTTGGCGAAGGCGCGGTACATATAATCCCGTTCTTCATCCGTTACCATTTCAAGGGTCAGTTCATCGTGATTGCGCAGGAAAGTGGCCCACTGACAGTTTTCGGGAATATCCGGAGTTTGTTCAAGAATATCCACCACGGGGAAGCGGTCTTCCATCCGAAGGGCCATAAACAAACGGGGCATCACCGGAAAGTGAAAAGCCATATGACACTCATCCCCGTCTCCAAAATATTCGCGGGCATCACTGGGCCACTGGTTGGCCTCAGCCAGCAATAGCCGGTTATCATAACGGTCGTCCACATATTTGCGGAGTTTTTTCAGATAGGCGTGGGTTTCCGGCAGGTTTTCGCAGTTGGTCCCCTCAGCTTCATACAGGTAAGGAACTGCATCCAGCCTGAAGCCGTCAACCCCGATACGGAACCAGAAGTCCAGTACCTTAAAGATCTCCTCCTGCACCCTGGGACTTTCAAAATTCAGATCCGGCTGATGGGAGTAAAAACGATGCCAGTAATAGGCTCCGGCCAGATGATCATATGTCCAGTTCGACACCTCGAAATCCTGAAAAATGATTCGGGCGTCCGCATATTTGCCGGGATCATCGCTCCACACATAGAAATCACGGGCTACACTGCCTGGTTTTGCCTTCCGCGCCCGCTGAAACCATTTATGCTCCGATGAGGTATGGTTCAGCACCAGCTCTGTAATAATACGCAACCCCCTTTTGTGGGCCTCTTTGACAAAACATTTGAAATCAGCCAGGGTTCCGTAATCAGGATGAATGTCGGTAAAGTCTGCAATGTCATAGCCTCCGTCGCGCAGTGGAGATGGATAAAAAGGGAGCAGCCAGATGGTATTGACTCCGAGATTTTCAATGTAATCCAGTTTCTTGATTAATCCCTTGAAATCACCAATACCATCCCCGTCACTGTCATAAAAAGAGCGGACATGCAGCTGGTAAATAATCGCATCTTTATACCAATAGGGCTCTCTTTTTCCTGTCATAAAATAAATTGATAATGTGAGAAAATCATGATAACAGCAGCGTTGAAGGCATATGATTTCCGCTGATCACAAAACGCTGCCAGCCTTTACCGTACATTACAAAGTTAAAAAACTTCTGATGCATCACACCACCCTGAGGAATAAACAATTCGCATCTGATACAGAAAGGAACTGCCAGCAGGAAACCCTAACCACCCATGCACCATCAGTCAGGATTCCTTGCCAGGGTTTACACAGAAAGGGACCACCCGGAGGCAGTCCCTTTCCCATCCACCAAAACCAATCCAATCAGTTTACATTGAAATTCCGGATGTTGTATGTAAGGGTCAACATGAAAAAGCGGTTAAGCACATTGGAGCGCATGTCTTCCACATAATTGCTGGTCACATTGCGCTGCACGCTCTGGTTTTGGTTCAGCATGTCGTACACCCCAAGCGTGAGTTCTGCCTGCCGGTTGGCAAGGAACTTTCGCCCCAGGTTCATATTCCAGAGCCAGTAGTTTTCGTTGAAATCATCGCCCAGGCCACTGTAGTATAAATTACTCACATCATTCCGCAGCACCCATCCGTCCAGGAATATCCAGTTAAACTGGACCTGGCTGACATGGTAAAAATAGTTGTTATCAAGGGTCGGGCGAAGGGAGTTCTCCACGATATTGTAATTCAGGTTGTAGGAAAGGCTGAAATCCACATTGGGGCTGATGTTGCTGCTGAGAACCACTCCGCTGTTCGTGTTATATGCATGGGCGATATTCTCCTGGTTGTTGATCAGACCGGGGGTCCGTGAATAGGCCAATCCGGCTGTGATGTTCATATTGCTCCGGATAAAGGTCAGCGGAAAGCCATAGTTGACCATTGAACGAAAATTGGCATGGCCACTCATGTTCACCGGTTGTGTAAACTGGGCCCCGCGGGGCAGATTATAACCGTTGTCAAGTACAGTATCAGCAGGGGCAATAAACGTGGAATTTCCGATATAGTTATTGGTCACGTTGCCAAAAACAAAAGCAAAAAAGGTACGCGAGTCTACCAGGTTGGTGTGGTTATAACGTGCCGTAAAGAAGTGACTGTAGCTTTGCTCCAGGTCAGGATTGCCGCTGCTGAGCAGCAACGGATTGGAGTTGTCCACCACATCCTGCAGCTGGGTAGCTGAAGGAGCGTTGGTGAATGTCCGGTACATCAGTCTGAGTGATTTTTCCCTGGAAAAGTTATAATTAAAGTGAAGCATGGGGATTACATTCCTGAAGGAATGATCCACCACCGCTTCATAAGGAAGCAGTTGCTCGGATGAAAGATTCGCCTGCTGATAAGATACTTCCGCCAGAAAATTGTATCGTTCACCCCGCAAACGGTAACCAAGCCCCACACGGTTGGTCAGGTACCCGTTGGTCAGGTCGCTCGACAGCTCATCCTCGAATAAACTGTACGACTCCCTGAGAATGTCCCAGCTGTTGGTCATCCGTTCCGACTCATTATTGGAATACGAGACATTATAGGACAGCTGCAGCATGCCGTTCTCCGTAACCGGTTCGGTATACGTCAGGTTGGTGGAGAGGGAGTAGCTGTCGGTGCCGGAATCCGATTGCTGGTCCACCAGGTCTTCGACAAAGACCGGCCCCTCATAATACTGGCTGAGTGCATCCAGGAAATACAGGTATTCATTGTTGTTCATATTCATATTCAACCGTGTCGACAGGGAGCGTCCTGCGTCGTTCAGACGGGCACGATAGGAAATATTATTGGAAAAAGAGTATCCGTCCCAGTCTCTGTCGTACACTGTCATGGACTGGTTCAGCAGTTCATTGGTCTGCATCAGGGTCAGTGCATCAGCGTAGCTTTCTGAAGCCGTTTGCTGGAAACTGAAACGCGGGCTTACGATGATCCGGTGGTCGTCGTTGATGGTATAGTCTATACGGCTACTGAAGCGGTGATTCTGGTTGGTCCGCTCCGACTGATCAATGGAGGAATAAAACTGTGAAGTATTCCCGTCGATAAAATACTGCCGGTCGCTGAACTGCTCCGATTCATTGGAGGACCCGTTGAAAAAATAGCTGCCATTCACCTGCACCTTATCACTCCACACATCCGCATAATTAATCCCGAGGGCATGGGTGGTATTGTTTCCGCTCTGCTGCCCTATCAGGAAGTCACCACGGTTAATACTGCCGCCCCCCGGAGGACGTCCGCCGCCACCGCGCATTCCTCCGCCTCCTCCGCCACCTCTTCCTGCAGTCATAAAGCCCGAAAGGTCTTCACTGGAGAAATTCTGCTGATTGATGTTGTTGCTCATCCCGATGATTGAGATGCGCCGCTGATCCATAAAAATATTGGTTACAAGCCCGGCCTGGTAGCGGTCGGTATCCCCGTAACCGGAGTAAACCCTGCCAAACTGGCCGCTGCGCCGGTCAAGTCTGGTAACAATGTTGATTGTTTTGGTGCGGTCACCATCGTCAAATCCCGTCAGCAATGACTGGTCACTTTGCTGATCAAATACCTCAATCTGGTCGATCATCTCGGCCGGGATGTTTCTGAGGGCGATATTGGGATCGTCGCCAAAAAATTCGCGGCCATCCACAAGCACTCGCTGCACCTCTTCTCCCTGCGCCCTGACCCCGGTTACATCCACAGTGATCCCGGGCATCCGCCTTACCAGGTCTTCGGCACTGGCATCCGGGTTGGTGGTAAATGCACTGGCATTGTATTGTATGGTGTCTCCCCGCTGTTGGGCTGCAATGGTCCTGCCGGTAACGGTTACCTCGCGCAGCATGGCATCGGTCATGGCCAGCTTAATGTCTTCCAGTTCATTCACATCCTCCCTGACCTGCACCAGGGCTTCAAAAGGTCTGAAGCCCAGATAAGTGGCCCGTAAAACATACGCCCCCATGGGCAAACGCACCCGGTAGTTTCCTTCTATGTCAGCCGCTGTGCTAAACACCCGGGTGGTATCCCGTGTATGGGTAAAAAACAAATGGGCTCCGGGCAACGGCCGGTCATCCAGCTGATCCATAACCACTCCGTGAACGAGTACTTCCCGGGCCTGCTCCATACCGGCCTGCCCCCTGCCCTGCCCTTGCGGTCGCTGCGCCAGCACGGTGCTCACCGAAGCAAACAACAATGCAAAAAATAGTATTTTTTTCATTTTCGGTAGATAAACATGTTTGGTAACTGCTTAATTACGAATTAGTGTAGACGATGAGAATCAATCTTTAGACGCCTTTCCCTATATTTGGTTTAACGCAGGTTCATCTATTTTTAAATTTTTTCTTAATTCCACAATTGCTTATTTTTGCGCTACATTCAGGCCTTTATCGCAAGCTATTCGTAAAAGACAAATCTGATTCATTCAACAATGAAGCTACCCAAAGACAGAGAGAACGACTATTCGAGGGAAATCATGAAGGCCAGGGCAGAATTTCTGGCAAAAAATAGTGACCAGAAAATCGAATATCTCAATAACAGTATAATTGACCCGGAACTGGCCAGGGGAAACATTGAGAACATTATCGGGTTTGCCCAGTTACCGGTCGGGGTGATCGGGCCACTTACCATTAACGGTGAACACACCAATGAGGATCTGTATATTCCCCTGAGCACCTCAGAGGGTGCGCTGGTTGCATCATACAACCGGGGTGCAAGGGCCATCAGTTTGTCCGGCGGGGTCAATGTACAGGTTACCAAAGACCAGATTCAGCGAGCTCCATATTTTATCCTGGAAAATGTATTCAAGGCAAAAGATTTTACAGAGTGGCTCGGAGCCAATTTTGACAAACTCAGGGAGGTTACCAGTCAGTCAACCAATCATGGGAAACTGACAGGTTACACTACCTACATCCATGGCCGCATAGTTTACGTAAGGCTGGAGTTCTCCACCGGCGACGCCATGGGAATGAACATGATCACCAAGGCGTCTCAGGACATCTGCCAGTTCATCAAAAAGCACTATCCCATACAGAGTTATGCCATCGAAAGCAACATGGCAGTCGACAAGAAGCCATCCCATATCAACACCATTCTTGGCAGGGGGAAAACCGTCACTGCGGAGGTACTTCTGAAAGAGCGAGTCATTGCACGTTTCCTCAAAACCACGGCAAAGGATATTGACAATGCTTACCGGAGACAGGTAGCCGGTGGTCAGCTTGCCGGGGTAATGGGGTCCAACGGTCATCTGGCCAACGGCATCGCTGCACTCTTCATGGCATGCGGCCAGGATCTGGCCAATGTCAGCGAGTCTTGTGTCGGATACATCTATACCGAGGCCATTGACAAAGACCTTTATATTTCCCTGCATCTGCCCTCACTGGTGGTGGGCACCGTAGGAGGTGGTGTTTCACTCCCTACACAGAAGGAGTGCCTGCAGATCATCGGATGTCATGGTACAGGAAAAGCCCGCCGTTTCGCAGAAATTGCCGCAGCAACCCTGATGGCCGGAGAGCTTTCCCTTGCTGCTTCTATCGTGGCCGGCGATTTTG
>PWHO01000069.1 GCA_003555385.1 Bacteroidales bacterium | reverse complement strand
TTCAAAGATAGGAAATTTTCAAAAAAAGCGTAAATTAGCAAAGACCATAAAAGCTGTGAATGATGGATATGATCAATAAGATCAAGGCCTTATCAGAAGAATATTTCGACGATGTGGTGTTTTACCGTCGTCACTTTCATGCCATGCCTGAACTCTCCATGCAGGAGCATAAAACGGGAGCTTATATTGCAGCCCGCCTGAAGGAGATGGATATTGATTTCGATGAGGGCGTTGCGGAGACCGGTGTGGTGGCCCGTATTGAAGGCCGTAATCCCGGTTCACGGGTGGTGGCGCTGCGGGCGGATATGGATGCCCTGCCCATCCTCGAAGAGAACCGGGTGGAATACAAATCCACGGTGCCCGGTGTGATGCATGCCTGCGGTCATGATGCGCATATGGCCAGTTTGCTGGGCACGGCCAGGATTCTTCATGCCCTGCGTGATGAGTGGGAGGGGACCGTAAAGCTGATCTTTCAGCCGTCTGAAGAAAATTATCCGGGCGGTGCCAGCCTGATGATACAGGAGGGGGTGATCGATAATCCCCGTCCGGCAGCCATGTTTGGCCAGCACGTCACCCCGGGCCTGCCTGCCGGAAAAGTGGGAATCCGGGGGGGGCGCTACATGGCTTCTACCGATGAAGTGTATATTACGGTGAAGGGCAAGGGCGGCCATGCCGCCACCCCCCATTTGAATGTGGATCCAATTGTGATTGCCTCGCACGTGGTGCTTGCCCTTCAGCAGATCGTCAGCCGGAATGCCACCCCTTACATCCCGACTGTATTGTCTTTTGGCAAGATCAGGGGAGACGGGGCCACCAACGTCATCCCCGACGAGGTGAAGCTGGAAGGAACTTTCCGTACTTTCGATGAGGAGTGGCGGGAGAAAGCCCATCTGCGCATTCGTGAGCTGGCCGTATTTGTGGCCCAGGGCATGGGAGGCGACTGCGAGGTGTTTATCGACAAGGGCTATCCTTTCCTGGTGAACAACGAAAAACTGGCCGATGACTTCCGCACCTATGCCGGGGAGTTCATGGGCAAGGAGAATGTGGAGGAACTCGATCTTTCCATGACGGGAGAAGATTTTGCCTATTATTCACAACGGGCCCCTGCCTGTTTTTACCGCCTGGGTATCCGGAACATTGAGAAAGGGTTCAACTCCAACCAGCATACCTCCACCTTCGATGTGGATGAATCTGCCCTGGAAACGGGAATGGGTCTGATGGCCTGGGTGGCGTTGCGCGAACTGCAGCAGAAAGGCTGACGGTTCCCTTAATATAAATTATTCATTGAAATATAAATTATTCATTGATTTGTAACAATCCGGAAACATCTATGTGACAACCATGCCCGAATTTTGCTTCGTGTAAATTACACAACAGTCAACGTGTCAGTTAACCAACTTTAAACATGTAACGCATGAAGCAAACAAAAAGCAGGGGCTTTTTCACGGGATTGGTGGTCTTGTGCGCCTCGCTAGTATTTTCAACCATTGCGCAAGCCCAGAGTTTTGGCATCCGGGGTCGGCTTCACATGGATGCCATCTATGGCATTTCCGAAGCCGGTGAATTTGTCAACGGGTTCAACAACCGCCGGGCCCGGATGGGTATGCAGGGCAAGATCCACGATAACTGGGATGGCCGCATCGAAATTGATTTTGCCGGCGGGGGCGTGGAACCCAAGGATTTCCGTATGCGCCGGTCATTTGATCATGGGGGGCGATTGTGGATCGGTCAGTATAAGGTGCCCCAGGGGCTGAACCAACTCACCAGCTCTGTGAACATTACTTTCATTGAACGTTCCAGTGTGAGCAACATTGTGCCCGATGTCCGGCGAATTGGCTTGGCCTATGAGTTGTTTCGCAATGATCTGGGGCTCAAGTCCATGGTTTTCGGACGAGCCCTGGGGCAACGGGGTGCAATGGAAGACGACATGCCCCTGGGTTATGCCCTCAGGGGTGTATTTGCTCCCGAAATTAGTGGCTCACAACTCCACATGGGCGCATCGGTGGTCTATGAAGACCTGAAATCGAACCTTGGTGTAAGGTACAGGGATCGCCCCGAAGCCCGTGACAGTAAAGGTGGTAGTGTCAGGTATATTGATGTCAGGGTACCCGATGCAGAAAACACTTTTAAAACCGGTGTGGAACTCTTACTCATCAACGGCCCTTTTTCCGTTGAAGGGGAGTATCTGCAAACCGCGGTAAGTACTTCCGGTAATCACAACCCCACCTTCCACGGTTATCATTTCCAAAGCAGCTACGTATTTAACGGAGGAAGCCGATCCTATTCGAAAGGCCTGGTGGGAGGGGTAATTCCTGCGGAGGAAGGATCCGGGGCGTGGGAAGTAGCCGTGCGTTACAGCGTGACGGACCTCCAGGACGACTCCTATTCCGGTGGAGACAAACAGCGTAACATCACTTTTGCCCTTAACCGATATGTTACCTCAAAACTACGCTTCATGGGCAATGTGGTTATCGTCAACACCGATAATCTTGACAAAACACCTGTGCTGGGGATGGTTCGTGCGCAGTATTGTTTCTAAACCTCCCCTTTTATAAGCCTTTTTATTTTTGGCAAAGTGTAATTAAAACGTAACAACCCTGTTACAGTGCGGTAATGATTCCGCCGTAATATTGCAGCGTGAAAGATTTATTTAAAAATATTCACACACATGAAAACTTTGAAAACTATGAAAGCAATGAAAACGATCTCCTTATTTTTTATATCAGGCCTGCTGGCTCTGTCTTTCTTCGGTTGCGGAGGAGGAGAAGGCAGCCGCAATGGTGCTGAACAGCGGTCGGGGCGGTCTTCCGACCGGGTCGATATACTGGGTGCCGGTGCTTCCTTTCCTGCCCCACTTGTCACGGCCATGGCAGATGAGTACCGTGGTGTAACCAGCAACCGGGTAACAGTCAACTATCAGTCCATTGGCTCCGGTGGCGGAATCCGTCAGTTCGTGGAGCAAACCATCATGTTCGGGATGACCGAAGCATTTCTTTCGGATGATGTAATGCAAAATGTGGAAGCTTCAACCGGTGGCCGGGCGTTTAACATGCCCATTACGCTGGCCGATGTGGTGACCACGTACAACATCCCCGGTTTTGATAAAGGGTTGGTATTCAGTTCAGATGTGCTGGTTGACATTTACATGGGCAATATCACCCGCTGGAACGATTCCAGGATTACTGAGCTGAATCCCGGCAAGGATCTGCCTTCTTTGCCGATCACTGTGGTGCACCGCTCAGACGGATCCGGTACCACAAATATCTGGACCAGTTATTTCTCCAGGGTTTCGGATGAGTGGAGAGGACGTGTTGGCTACGGAACAAGCGTGAACTGGCCGGTGGGTGTCGGCGGTAATGGCAACGAAGGCGTGGCCGGTGCGGTGATAAATACCCCGGGGGCCATTGGTTACAACAGTCTTTCCTATGCCTTGCTCAATGACATGTCTTATGGTTCTGTGCTCAATGCTTCCGGCAACATCATTGAGCCCAGTTTTGAAGCAACCACCGAAGCAGCAAACATCGATCTCCCGGAAGATACCAGGATACTTTTTACCAATACCCCTGCGGAATATGGCTATCCAATTGCCGGATTTGCCTGGATGCTGGTGTATGAAAACCTGGAAAATAACAATGCGATCAACAATCGCCAGCAGGCCGAGGAGCTGGTCCGGTTCCTGATCTGGAGCATTACCGACGGACAGGAACTGTCTGAAACCCTCGGGTACGCCCGCTTGCCGATGGCGGCAGTGGAACGGAATATTGCCATGATTGAAGAAGTCAAATGGGAAGGAGAACTGATCGGAAAAGAATTATTGCAGGACGTATTGTAAGACCTTACTGGTTTAGTTGAATATGCAAAACGAGCAGAAAAGCAGCATTGCTGACAAACCTGTCTCAATCATCTACAGCTGGTTGGGAGACAGAATATTTTTAACCGTTGTTGTGGCCCTGGGATTAAGCATCATTTTGCTTGCCGGGGCCATGGCGTGGGTGCTGACCGATGAAGCGGGCATGGCCCTTGATGAGTTCGGGATAATCGGATTTCTGAAAGGGACCACCTGGGACCCCGGTGTGCAGTTTCGTTTCGGGGCCCTCCCTTTTATTGTCGGAACCCTTGTTACCAGCGTATTTGCCCTGGCCATTGCCTTTTATCCGGCTGTGGCCGTGGCAATTTTTATTGCAGAATACGCTCCCCGATGGCTGGGGAGCATCATTGAAAACCTGGTGCACCTGATCGCGGCTGTACCGAGCGTGGTGATCGGAATATGGGGCATTTTCGTCTTTGCCCCCTGGATGCGGGAAACCTTTTATATGCCGATTTTTTTATGGGCGGCCGATCATCAGCCCGCATTGCTGCCCATATTGGGAAGCCCAATTGGTTATGGGATGACCACGGCCACCATCATCCTGGCCCTGATGATTATCCCCTTTACCACGGCCCTCACCAGGGATGCCATCCGACAGGTCCCCAAAGAGCAGCGTGAAGCCGCCTGGGCACTGGGCGCGACCAAATGGGAAGTGATACGTATGGCCGTGATCCCATATTCAAGGGGCGGGATCATGGCCGGGGCGATACTGTCATTCGGGCGGGCCATCGGGGAAACCATGGCAGTGGCCATGCTGATCGGAAACAAGAATAATTTCCCTTTTTCCATTATGGGTCCTGCCGCCACCATGCCTTCGGTTATCGTGAATGAGTTCCGTGAGGCAGTCGGCAACCTCCATCTGTCGAGCCTGATGGCCATAGGGCTGGTGCTGTTCGTCATATCCCTGATCGTGAACCTGATCGCAGCCTATGTTACACGGAAGCTTTCCATCACAGGAGGACAATCGATATGAAAACGCTCAGACAACGAAATATCCGCGACTATTTTATGGTGGGGCTGTTGTATGTAAGCGCCATTGCGGTGCTGACCCCGCTGCTTATCATCATTGGTTATGTTATCGTCAACGGCATCAGTACCATCAGCATTGATTTCTTCACCCAGGAACTGGGGTCTCCGGCCAGGGCCATGCAGGGGCGGCCTACCGGGCTGGTTCATAGCATTCTGGGGACACTCGTTGTGGATTCCCTGGCCCTGATCATTGCCGCTCCATTGGGATTGGGTGCCGGGGTCATGCTTTCCGAATACCCCGATCACAAATTGAACCCCACCTTGCGCGTGTTGAATGATACGCTCAACGGCATGCCCGCCATTTTGAAAGGGCTGCTGGCTTTTGCCCTGGTGGTGAAACCCATGGGTACATTTTCCGGGTTGGCCGGCGGTGTGGCACTGGCTTTTGTGATGATCCCCATTATTGCCCGATCTACCGAAAGTGCGTTGATGACCATTCCGTGGTCCATCAGGGAGGCGGGGCTTGCTATCGGGTTACCACGCTGGCGGGTGGTGCTTTCCACGGTAATGCCGGCGGCCCGTACCGGGCTGGTGACCGGTTTCCTGATTGCCTTTGCGCGTGCAGCGGGGGAGGCGGCACCACTTATGTTTACATCTTTCGGGAACAATTACCTGCCGAACCATTGGTCAGGTATGATATTCGGGCCTGTGGATACCTTGCCGCAGAGGCTTTATTCCCTTGCCATCAGCCCTTACAAGGAATGGCATGCCATGGGATGGGCAGCAGGGGTTGTACTGCTGGTCTTTGTGCTGGGGTTGTTTATCGCAGGAAGAATATTGACAAGACAAAAATACCAGGCTTAACGATGCAAGATATTTCAGAAAATACAGTAAAAGCAGATAACCAGTTGGCCAATACATTCGGTCTGACAGATCAGCA
>PWHO01000116.1 GCA_003555385.1 Bacteroidales bacterium | reverse complement strand
CAATTCTTTCATCCATGGCAAAAGTGAATGAATTTGAACCCAGTATCAGGCCGTACAACAGGAACCAGATTGGCGGGATTAAATACCCCAGCGGCAAATTGTTGATCCTGAAAGAATAGTTGAAACCAATGATGAACGCTCCCCCCAAAAGATTGACCATAAATATTCTTATCACCTCCTTTCCGGCATCCGCGGAAATGTCGCTGCCGGCCAGTTTCGATGCCAGGCTTGTGTCTTTCATCACCCCTTCAGGGAAAAGGTAGAAACTTAAAAACCAGGCCGCCGTAAATATTAATAGCCCCAAAAGGTATAGCCCGGCAAACCTCACCACCAGGTGCTTGCTACAAATCCATTTTCTCATTGTTGTTCGGTTTGGTTCGGGAAGGGGCAATTAATTTGTGCCCGCTGAAGTATCGGGCTGACAATTTAAGCCATGAATACTTCGCACAAACATACATAAATTCCACATAAAACAAAGTGTTTTTATTCTCTTCCAGCACGAGGTCATGGTAGCCCACCACTACCGGGTCAGCCCCCAAATTTCTTCTCCAGGGCTTTGGTGCGGTGATCAAAAATGGCCTCAAGCTGGGGGCGGATCATCACGCGGTTGGCAATGGCACCCAGGAATCCCATCGGGGGCTTATACGACACAATGTCTTTCATCAGCACCCCGCCGTCAACTTCCTCGAGGATGTGCTGGTGATGCCACATCGTATAGGGCCCGGACCGCTGCTCATCCACAAAGTAACGTTTTTCTTCCAGCTGGGTGATCTCGGTGACCCATCGCATCCTGATCCCCAATAAAGGTTTTACGTGATAGGTGATGATCATCCCGGGGTACATTTTTTCGGGAAGGTCTGCAGAGGTGATGTCAAACCCCATATGTTCCGGTGTGATCTCCTTAAGGTTGGCGGGTTTGGAAACAAAACCCCAGACCTCATCGAGGCCCGCAGGGATGAACTGTTCTTTACGCAATTGATAAAAAGCCATGGGCTGTTGTGTTTAATTGACTTTGACCGACGACATGCCGCCATCCACACCATATACCTGCCCGGTAATCCACCCGGCTTTGTCAGACAGCAAAAAAGCAGCCATTTCGGCAATGTCGCTCACTGATCCGACTTTTTTCATGGGATGGCGCTGTGCGTTGGCTTCCCGTTTGGCATCGGAATTCAGCAGCCCCGACGCCAGAGGCGTATCGGTAATGGAGGGGGCAATGCAGTTGACCCTTATTTTGGGGGCAAACTCGGCGGCCAGGGCACGAGAAAGACCTTCCACCGCTCCTTTCGAGGCGGAAACAAGGCTGTGAAAGTTGAAGCCCGTTTGCACCGCCACGGTGGAGAACATCACGATGGAAGCCGCTTCTGACTTTTTAAGCCTGGGAAGCAATGCCTGGATCACTTTCACCGCGCCGAGCACCTGTATGTGGTAATCTTTCACAAAATCTTCAGGTTTGATCCTGGCAAAAGGCCTGAGGGTGATCGTGCCGGGGCAATAGGCCATGCCGTCGAGGGTTTCGGGCAAAAAGTCAAGGTCCGGCTGATCAGCCGTCACATCCAGAAAATGATACTGCACGCCGTCCCCTCCCGGCTCCGCCTCTGTATTGCGGTAAGTACCGTAAACCTGGTATCCTTCACGGTTGAGGATGGATGCCAGTTCCTTACCGATCCCGGATGATGCGCCGATGACAAGATAGTTTTTCATGGGTATATGGTTTTGTTTTCCGACAGAAAAAGATTTTGTTCAGTGTTTTCGATAAAGATTAAACAAAACAGGGGCATAAAAGTTTGAGAACAAGCATCCTTGCTCAATCGGAAAGAAGCGACCCGGCTAAATTTGGCACATATCCGGTCGAAGAAACTGAACAATGTATCGTGTCAAACAGTTATTCATACCATGAAATAAATAACCGTACGATGCAGCCATCCTTACACTTATGCCGGCTTTTCACGATGCTGTTTTTTCTCCTGGCAAGCACTCCTGCCGTGCCCGGTGCAGAGAACATTGAGCGTGATACGCTATACCTGAGCCTCGAAGAAGCACGCCATCACGCCGTGGAACATAGTTACGCCATGCGCCGGGCCAGAAATGACCTGAATATTGCAGAAAAGCAAATATGGGAAACAGCTGCTGCAGGCCTCCCTCAGATCAATGCTTCCGTAGGATACAACTATTATCTTGATATTCCTACCTCTCTTGTGCCCGCAGAATTTTTTGGAGGAGAGCCGGGCGAATTCCGGGAGATACAGTTTGGGACGGAGCAAAACATTACTGCTACCGCCTCCGTGGAGCAACTTATTTTTGACGGACAATACATCGTGGGATTGCGTGCATCACACATTTTTCGTGACCTGGCAGGTCAAACCCTGGAGCGTTCCGGGCTGGAAATCAAAAATGTGGTTACAGAAACCTATTTCCTGGTGTTGCTGGCAAGAAAGAATATTGACATTGTAAGTCAAAACCTCCGCAACCTGGAGATACAACTTGAAGAAACACGTGAATTATTAAAAGAGGGCTTCACAGACCCCATCAATGTGGACCAGCTTCAGCTCACGGTATCCAATCTTGAGAACCGGATATCGTCGCTGAAACGCCAGGAGGATGTCACCACCAGCCTGCTGAAGCTTCAGCTGGGGCTGGATATGGAAGAACAGATCAGGCTGACTGATATGCTTGAAGACCTTCACCGGGAACTGCTAAACGACATATCCTTTCTCACTGATTTTACTCCCGGAAAACATATTGCTTACCGCATGATGCAGTCACAGGAAGAAATGAACCGTATGATCATGCGACGGGAGCAGTCTGCCTACCTGCCAAGCCTCTCCGCATCATTCACCCGCCAGGAAATGGCCATGCGCAACGAATTTAACTTTTTTGACGGTGACCAGTCCTGGTTCCCCAACACCTATTTCGCTGTAAACCTCAATATTCCCATCTTCTCCGGTGGCATGCGATCATCCAGGGTCGCGCAGGCACGTATAGAGCTGGAAAAGGCACGCATTGACAGGGAAGAGACCCTCCAGTCGCTGAACCTGCAAATGCAAAAGGCCACGGCAGATTTTGACACCGCGCGTGAGCAATATAAAAAAGAGCAGGATAACCTGGATCTTGCCAGACGAATTTTTGACCGCACCTCCATCATGTTCCGCGAAGGCATGGCATCCAGCCTGGAACTGACGCAAGCCAACGACCAGCTAATGAGCACGCAGGCGAACTATTATCATGCGCTCTTTGAAGTGCTGAATGCAAGAAACAATATTGAAAAAGCAATGGGCAGATGAACCCCGGCCTGAATCAAAAACTTTCCGGGTGATCGCCCCGCAAAACAACAAGCATGAATAACCACGCCATCAATAAGATATAAAATGAAACGAGCAGATTCCAATAAAACTTCCGGGAGATTGAAAAAAATCCTCCGCCTGTCGTCTTTCTTACTGCTGACGCTCACACTGCTGATGCAGTCTTGCGGCAATGGATCCTCTTCCTCTGATGATGACAGTGACCAGATCCGCGGCCGGATAGATGAATACAATGCTGAGATCAGCCGCCTGACCCAGGAAGTAAACGAGCTCCATCAAACCCTTAATGCACGGGGTGAAGGAACCGGAAGAAACGATGAGGTCCCTGTGACTGTATCGAAGCTTGAACCTTCTGTGTTTGCTGATTTCTTCAGGGTAAGCGCCACCGTGGAGGCAGTCAGTTCGGCCACCATCAGCCCGGAAACCAGCGGACATATCAGAAGGTTGTATGTGGAGAAGGGAGAGCCGGTAACCCGGGGCCAGGTGGTAGCACGCTTATCTACAGACGTTGTAGAGGGGCAGATTGAAGAAATAAAAACCAGCCTGCAGTTAGCTGAAACCGTCTATCAGCGTCAAAAAAGGTTGTGGGACAAGGGTATTGGCAGCGAGATACAATACCTGGAGGTTAAAAACCAGGCAGAGCGTCTGAGAAACAACCTGGAAACGATGCAATTGCAGAAAGAGATGGCAGTGATGAAGGCACCCTTTGATGGTTTTGTGGATGAGCACTATATTAGCGAAGGTGAGCTGGCCATGCCAGGCACCCCGGTAATGGAAATCATCAGCCTGAAGGAACTCTACATCAATGCGGATGTGTCAGAATCATACCTTCCTCACGTATCCGAAGGTCGTGATGTAGTCCTGCGCTTCCCTGCCTACCCTGACGTGGAAATGACAGTTCCTGTGCACCGGGTGGGGCATGTGATCAATCCGGAAAACCGGTCTTTTCGTTTGCAGCTCAGGATCCCGAATGACAACGACAGGTTCAAGCCCAATATGATGGCCAATATCAGTGTGCAGGCGGCAGAAATACACGAAGCCATTGTCATACCCTCTATGCTGATCGGTTATGATACCCAGGGCCATTATGTATATTTAGCGGATGAGAGCCCTGCAGGAAACTGGATAGCAAGAAAAGCATACATAGAAAGAGGGAAAGACGGTGAAGGTATAACCCAGGTAACAGGAGGACTTGAAGCCGGTAACATGCTTATCAGGCAGGGTCATCGCAATGTAACCAGCGGGGAAGCCATCAGAATAGAATCCTATGAATAACATCCGGGAGTATCCTTCCCATAACCATGCAGATCATGATGAGTGAGACAAATAAGGACAAGGGCGTTCGTGAGTTTAAGCCTTCCACCATCGCGCTGAAGAACAAGAACACCATCTTTCTTCTTACCTTTCTGATAGCCATTTTTGGAATTCTCTCCTACCGGACTCTTCCGAAAGAACTCTTTCCCGAGGTAGAAATTCCTACCGTGCTTGTGCAAACAATGTATCCCGGGAATCCGCCCGCCGACATGGAAAATCTGGTTACCCGCCCGCTGGAAAACGAAATCCATACCATTACCGGCATCCGTGAGCTCAGGTCCACATCCTCACAGGATAACTCAGACATTTTTGTGGAGTTCGAAACGGGGATTAACATCAAGGAGGCCCTCCAGGATGTGAAAGATGCCGTGGACAGGGCGCAGGGCGACCTGCCCTCCGACCTGCCTTCCGACCCTGTAGTGATAGATATTGACTTTTCGGAGTTCCCGATCATGAACATTAACCTCAGCGGGGAATTCAGTATAAATGAGCTGAAACGTTTTGCAGATTTCCTGGAAGAGGAGATAGAGGATGTTCCTGAAATCTCCAGGGTGGAGATAACCGGTATCGAGGAGCGGGAAATACAGGTTAATGCCGATCCGCACAAACTCGAGCTCTATCAGCTGAGCTTTGATGACCTTGATGCAGCCATCTCATCGGAAAATGTGTCCATGGCCGGGGGATCGCTCCGCTTTGATGACGGCACACGGTGGGCCATCCGAACCATTGGTGAGTTTACAGACATCCGCCAGATGGAAGACATTATCGTGAAGCATGAAGATCAGCAAATTGTATACCTGCGTGACGTGGCAGAGGTTGTTGACGCATATGCCGACCCGGGCAGTTACGCGCGCCTCGATGACCAGCCCGTGGTCAGCCTGCAGGTAATAAAAAATTCCGGCGACAACCTGCTGTCCGCCACCGAAAACATTAACCAGGTGCTGGATATTGCCAGGCAAAACGGGAACCTGCCGGATGACCTGAATGTAACCATTACAAATGACCAGTCGGAAGAAATCCGGATACAGCTGTCTAACCTGGAGAACAGCGTAATCATGGCGGTGATCCTGGGGGTATTGGTTCTCTACCTTTTCCTCGGACTAAAAAACGCCCTTTTCGTCGGCATCGCCATCCCGCTGTCTATGCTCATGTCGTTTATGATATTTGGCATAGTGAGCCTGCAGATCAATATGATCGT
>PWHO01000257.1 GCA_003555385.1 Bacteroidales bacterium | reverse complement strand
TTGCACTTGAAAACACTGCGGGGTGGAGCAGTGGTAGCTCGTCGGGCTCATAACCCGAAGGTCGCAAGTTCGAATCTTGCCCCCGCTACTAAAATAGCCTGCTTATCGTCTGATAGGCAGGCTATTATGTTTTTAGTGGTAACGAAATGTCAACCTGTTGGTAACAAAATGGCAACCACGGATGGCCTGTTTTCGGTCTCGATATTCTTAGTTCATGGAGTTAGGAGTTATAAGTTCCGTATTGCCCTGAAAGCACCTAGCAAACCCAACTCTACAGATTTATGTAAATCTTTGCTTCCTCCGCTCTTGTCTTCTAATTGAAGTTTAGCAAGCCCTCTGTTAAAAAACGCTTCTGCAAATTCAGGATTAATCTCAACAGCCTTATCGTAGTCAGCAATAGCTCCCCGGTGGTCTTTTAGCTCAGATTTGGCATTTCCTCTGTTATAGTAAGCATCTGCAAATCCCGGCTCAATCTCTATAGCCTTCGTAAAGTCAGCAATAGCTCCCCGGTGGTCTCCAAGCGCTGATTTAGCATTTCCTCTGTTACTATAAGCTGCATATCCCGGGTCAATCTCTATAGCCTTCGTGTAGTCAGCAATGGCTCCCCTGTATTCTCCAAGCTCAGACCTGGTATTTCCTCTGTTATAATAGGCTTCAGCAAATCCGGGGTCAATCTCTATAGTCTTGGTAAATTCCCCGATAGCTCCCCTGTGGTCGCCCAGCTCAGATCTGTCAATTCCTCTGTTGTAATACTTCGCAGCTCTTTGGCTATAAGCGTAGTTGTTGCATAAGATTAAAAAAGTGGCAAGTAATAGAATTGTTTTCATGGTTAAGCTTCTTGATGGCTGAATAAGTCGTGGAATTTATATGTTAACAAAATGCATGCCAAATGCCATAAAAAAAGAAGGGCTTAACGCCCCTATTTTCAAACCAAACTACCCTTACTGGCTGGTCAAAACATCTTTTTGCTGCCATTCAGCAACAATGATTATCAGGTTTTAACTCCCGCTGCCAGAACAACCTGTCTGTTGATCGGCAGACAGGTTTTTTTTTGGCAAAAAAGTTTATTTTTGTCCGTACCCAATGACCGGGTTATATAGCCGAAAGGGGCAATTCTTATGAACCACTCAAAAAAACTATCAGTTATGTCAGAAAAATATGTGCGTTTTAATGCCTTTTTAATAACATTGGGTTTGATGTTGGTCATGTCGGCCTGTGGTGAGTCTGAGCCGCCTGCGGCCCGGGCGGCCGGTGTTTTGCTCGAAAGACATTTTGAGTCTCCCGCCTACAGGGAGCTTGTGGAAGTGGTTGATGTGTCGGTTGCTGACATTCAAACCTCCTCATTTGATGGGACCATGTTTCATGATGTGGAGCTGGAAGTGGAGGTTTATGTGGAAGAAGGGTATGTGATTTCCCGGTTTTTTACCCATGGCGTGTTTGAGGTGGATGAACAGTGGCCGGAAGTCCGTCAGCAACGTCTTGATGCTGCAACGGATGAAATAGCGCGGCAGGAGGTTATCGATTTGTACAACAGGGATACTTTTGCGGCCGGCGAGCACCGGATTCGGGCGTTTTTTACCATGGTGGAAGTGGAAAGCGGATGGACCAGTGTGGATTTTGTGCTGGATGCATTCCAGAGACCTTCCGGCCGCAGAGGGGAAGGGATTTAATAGTTTTTTCCGCAAATTAAATATATCATTATATTTGTAGCATGAAGCGCCTGGGTGTTCAGTTGTTATCGATGTTGCTTGCGGGCATGTTCCTGGTCTCATTTGCCGGGATGCGTTTGCTGACGCACCATTGCTTCACCTGTGAGTCCACAGATGTGATCATGGCCGGATTTTCGCAGGATGATCGTTTCGACGATATCCACCATCATCACCATGAAAGGAACGATTGCCCCGAAAATCATTTAGGTGGGGACCTCACCTGTTGTGACGACTTTGAAAAGGGGCATGACTGCCATTGTGGTGATAATTGCGAATCAGAGATCCATTACCTGCGGGCGGAATACGATGCTTCCTCTGACCGTTCCCCTGAAAAAATTGTATCACCGGAGTTCGTGCTGTTATCTGCTTTTGTAATCTCCATGCCGAAGGTGGAAGAGATGCCGTTGTCCCTCCCTTTCATCAGCGTGAGTGATCCGCCGCCCAAGCCGGCCGGGCGTGAGCTGGTGATTTTCTCCTGCCGGCTCAAGTATTGCTAAGGTTTTGCTTACTGCAGTGAAATGGCCGTTATCGTTGACGGCGTGTCTTTTTTATGTTTCACCTTTCAGATAAGTAAAATCATGCAATCTATAATCAAATCCATATCATTTTTCTTGTTTCTGTTTTTGGGCTGTTATGCCCTGGTTTATGCACAGCAAGCGCAAGTGCACGGCGACGTTTATGAAAGAGTGGCCCATGATGACCACTATCACTATCATCCCCTGGCCGGAGCCAACGTGGTCTGGCTTGGAACCACCTCCGGGGTGGCTGCCGATGCCGAAGGGCACTTCTGCCTGGATGTGACGGTTGACCTCCCCCATGAAATTGTGGTCAGTTATATCGGTTACCGTTCTGACACCATTTTGATAGAAAACGCGAGGGCCCATGTGGAGGTGATCCTTGACGCCTCCCAGGATCTGGATGAAGTGACTGTGTCCGGTCGCCGCTCGGGGGCCCATGTTTCTTCCATGGAGCCTGTGCTGACCAATGTAATCACCGGGAGTGAAATGCAGCGGGCGGCCTGCTGCAATCTTGCCGAAGCCTTCGAGACCAATGTGTCGGTGGATGTGTCATACAGCGATGCGGTTTCAGGGGCACAGCAGATCCAGATGCTCGGGCTGGCGGGGGTTTACAGCCAGCTGATGCTGGAGAATGTTCCCGGAATCCGGGGGCTGGGCCAGCCATTCGGGCTGAGTTATGTTCCCGGATCGTGGATGGAGTCCATCAGTATCTCAAAAGGGGCAGCCAGCGTGATGAATGGGTATGAATCGGTCACGGGGCAGATCAATGTGGACCTGAAAAAACCTGAGGGACCTGAGCAGCTGTATTACAATGCATTTGCCAGCAGTGACGGACAAATGGAGACTGCGCTGAATGCTGCCATGGACCTGAACGATGACTGGTCAACCATGATCATGGCCCATGGCGAATTGTTCCAGCGTAAAGTGGATCACAACCACAATTCATTTTTGGATCATCCCATGGTAAAAAAATACAATGTGATGAATCGATACCGGTACGAACGCCATGGTGTAATGGATTCCCAGTTCGGTTTCAACTTGATGCAGGAAGAGCGTGAGGGCGGACAAAAAGCCTTCTTTACCAATGGTGAACCTGCCGGGTCGGACCAGTATTACGGCTATGGCACAAACACCACCCGTTTTCACGCCTTTGCACGTACAGGTTTTTATTTTGAAAGCATGCCGGATGCAAGCCTGGGAACCCAGTTCAGCTTCACCCATCATGACCAGGAATCTTTTTACGGGCAGCGCCCTTATAACGGGGAACAAAATACCTTTTATGCCAATATCATGTTTGCCAATACCATGGGGCATCCGGATCATTCATTTGCAACAGGGGTCAGTTTCCTGATCGACGATTACAGCGAACAACTGAATGATTCCTTATTTGACCGTCATGAGTCGGTGCCCGGTATCTTCTTCGAATATTCATACCACTCTCACGAGCGGCTCACACTCGTGTTGTCTGCCAGGGCAGACCATCACAACCTGTTCGGGACCTTATTCACCCCCCGGTCGCATATCCATTTCAATATCAACGAGCATACCACCATCAGGGGGTCTGCGGGTAAAGGGTACAGGGTGCCCAATCTCATTGCCGAAAATACAGGACTGCTGGTGAGTAATCGCAGGATTGTGGTACGTGATGAGGTAGAGGCGGAGGAAGCCTGGAACTACGGAGGAAGCATTACCCGGCGATTTGATTTCCTGGGCAGGGAGGGTTCCCTGGCGGCTGAGTTTTACCGTACTGATTTTGTGAACCAAATGATCGTGGATGTAGACAGTGACCATACCATGGCTGTGTTTTATAACCTGGATGGTGACTCCTATGCCAACAATTACCAGGTGGAGTTTAGCCTGGAACCCATCCGGCGGTTTGACTTTACTGCTGCTTATCGTTTTACTGATTCGTATGCGACCATTGGCAGGGAACTGCGGCGGCAGCCTTTTGTGAATCGTTATCGTGGAATGCTTTCGGGGTCTTATGCCACCGCAGGCAACAATTGGCAGTTTGATCTGACGGCCCAGTTTAACGGGACCAGCCGTTTGCCCGACATGCCTGATTCTTTCGGGCTTCGGGATGATTCTCCTTCCTACACCCTGCTCAATGCCCAGGTGACTTACCGGTGGGACCGCATTGAAGTATACGCCGGAGGGGAAAACCTGACAGATTACATTCAGGAGAATCCCATCCTGAATTCCCATTCTCCCTTTGATGAAGGATTTGACGGCAGTATGATCTGGGGGCCGCTATTGGGCCGAAAATTCTATATGGGGTTAAGATATACCATTGAAAGACATTAAGGACTGGAAGACATTAAGGCCCTGAAGGTCGCAGTCAGATAGTCTGAAGCGGGCACGAATTAATCTGACAAGTTGGTTTTGCTTTTATGCCGCAACGTTACTGGAAATACCTGCCCGAGAAGGGTGGAAAGTGATTGTAACGGAATTTTTAGCATATTTGCCGGAAGATATGCCAGGCAAGAAATCACATACACATTGGGAAAAACTGGAGACCCTGATTCTTACTCTCCCTGACAAGCCCGGGGTTTACCAGTTTTATGACGACCGGGAGCGTGTGATTTACGTGGGGAAGGCAAAAAACCTGAAAAAGCGGGTTTCCTCTTATTTTAACCGGGATAGCCACGAAAGCGGCCGCGTCCGTTTAATGGTCCGGAGAATCGCCGACATCAGGCATATTGTGGTGGATACGGAGCTGGATGCCCTTTTGCTGGAGAACAACCTCATCAAAAAATACCAGCCCCGGTACAATGTGCTGTTGAAAGATGACAAGACCTTCCCCTGGATTTGCATTAAAAACGAGGATTTTCCCCGTATTTTTCCCACGCGTAACTTGTTGAAAGACGGGAGCAAATATTTCGGTCCATATGCTTCCGTTCGTATGATGAATGCACTGCTGGATTTGATTCGTCAGTTGTTTCAGTACAGGACCTGCAACCTGAAACTGACACCTGAGAATATTGCTGCCGGTAAGTTTAAGGTCTGCCTGCAATACCATATCCGGAATTGCAAAGGCCCTTGTGAAGGATTGCAGGATGCATCCGATTACCAGGAAACAATTGCCCGGGTTGAGCAAATTCTGAAAGGGAACCTCGGCATGGTGGTTACGGAGATGAAGCGGTTGATGAGGGTGTATGCCGCGGATCATGCGTTTGAACGTGCTGCCATGATCAAGGAAAAAGTGGAGCTGTTGGAGAAGTTCCAGAGTAAGTCCACCGTGGTCAATCCTTCTCTGAGCAATGTGGAGGTCTATTCACTGATCAGTGAGCCAAAGCGGGCGTATGTCAATTACCTGCGGGTGGTGAATGGAGCCATTGTGCAGTCGCACACGCTGGAGCTGCAGAAGCGGCTTGAGGAAACGGATGCAGCCCTGCTTGACATGGCCATTGCTGAATTGCGTCAGCGTTTTCAAAGCGAGGCCCGGGAAATTATCCTTCCGCTTCGACCTGACACATCCATTCCGGGGGTGCGCTATGTGATTCCTCAGCGGGGGGACAAGAAAAAATTACTGGAACTGTCTGAGAGAAATGCCAAATATTACCGGATGGAGCGGCTCAAACGCCAGGAGCTGACCGATCCGGCCCGCCATGCCCG
>PWHO01000139.1 GCA_003555385.1 Bacteroidales bacterium | reverse complement strand
CATCCACCGCATTTTTAAACAAGTTGGCAAACACCTGAACCATTTGGCTCTGGTCGCATTCGATCACCGGATTCTGTGCGTTGATCCGCACATCCAGATCGATGTTCTTTGGAAGAACAAACGCTTTCAGTCCGTTGTCGATGAGTTTTTTAATGTTTACCTGGTCAATCACGACCTTGGTTTTTCTGGCGAAATTCAGCAGGCCGCCCACGATATTCTTGCACCGGTCTGCCTGCTCTACGATCATTTTCAGGTCAGTGTAAAACGGAGATTCCGGATCCATTTCATCCAGAAGGATGTGGCTGTACATGATCACTACACCCAGCGGATTATTCACTTCATGGGCAATCCCTGCTGCCATCTGCCCCATATTGGCAAGCTTTTCGCTTTGCTTCAGGGCCGCCTGGGTTGAAGCCAGTTTGTTATTGGATACATCCAGCTCCAGGATATACTCATGCAGCTGCTCAATAGTATGGGGCAGACACATCTCGGTTTCAGCAAGCCCCTGGATGATGGAAATGGCGTGTTCATAACAGGTATCATAACCACAGGCACCACAGTTCAATTCATCAGCCGGTTCATTCTTGCCGATCTTCTGCAGAACGTTGCGAATTTCTTTTTCATCGGGCAAAGTAGGGAAGCGCTGATCGTCTGCCTCAAAATTCCGGCTCAGATCCAGCTTCAGATAAGTGGCCAGGTTATCTTGCCAGTTCTCAATATCTATTTTGTCAAACCGTCGCTTGGCGAAGTTGGAAATGCTTTTGCGTTTAAAAAAGAATTTGCTGGTGTCGCTCATTCCAGGGCCGTTGATACAGCCGTTACAGCAAAGCAGGTCAAACATTTTGGCATCCAGGTAGCCCTCTTCAAATTCACGAAGTACCTCAATGATGTCATGTCGTCCTTCCGCCACCACAATATCCCCTTTTACGAAATCCTCATCCAGGTCAACGGTTTGCAGCATTCCGCCGCTGATGGGAAAGATAGCGCCTTTACCGGCTACAGGCGGATCGAAATCTGTCGGTTTCACATCCTCCGCCTTCAACCCTTTTTCAGCAAACATCCGTCGAAGTTCCACAAAAGAGATCACCTCATCGATCAGTCCGTCAAATTGTTTCTCAGCGGCTTCTACTTTTTTGGCAATGCAAGGGCCAATAAAGACAATCCGCAGATCATCCCCGTACTTTTCCTTGAGTACTTTGGCGGTGGCTACCATCGGGGAAACCACCTGAATCAATGAGTCGATGATCTGGGGGTGGTGTTTTTCCACGTAACTCACAATGGCCGGACAACTGGTTGAAATCAATGGACGATTGGGCCCGGCCTGCAACATATCTTTGTATTTGCTGGCAATCAATTCCGCCCCGAAGGCTACCTCATTCACATAAGAGAAGCCAAGGGCTTTGACCATGCCCACAAAATTCTGATGAGACTTAATATCCGTAAACTCTCCCGATATGCTCGGGGCAACAATGGCTGCCACAGGTTGATCGCCACTCAGCAGTTTCTTCACCTTGTCAATGGAAAACACGAACATTTTCGCATCGCGGCTGCAAACACGAATGCAGTTGCCGCAGGCAATACACCGTTCGGGAATGATCTCAGCCTGCCCGCCTTCAATCTTAATGGCCTTGGCCGGGCATTCACGCACACAGGTATAGCATACCTTGCAACGATCCTTGACCGTATAAATGATACTCGATGCTTCTTTTTCAGGCATAAGCCCTCCTTTTCTTTTATTATTCGGACGTTCGGTCAACAAAAACGGGTTTCAGCCATTCTTCCGCCAGTTCATTGCCCGGACTCAGTTTACCGTCCCTGAACAACTTGCTGGCCTTCAAATTTTCCCTGGCATACTTCTTTTCCGCAGACTTTTCCATTTCCAGGCACAATTTCTTCCTGGTCCTGGCCATCTCAAAGCCCCGGCTGATCGGCTGTCCGCCACCGCCCACACATCCGTCAAGGCAGGCCATCACCTCCACGTAGTGGATATCATCCCTGCCCTCTTGTTTTAAATGCTCTAAGTAATTCTCCGCTTCAGCTATGCTGCTCACCCAGGCAAAGCCCAGTTGTTTTCCGCCAACGGTCAGTTTTATTTCACGTCTGCCTGTCATGTTTTTGGGCGGATTGAACTTGAACCTTTCTTTCTTATTGTGGCCCATCAAGTAAAAAAGCTGTTCAGCAACAGCTTCAGCCTTACCGCCCGAATAACCATGTTTCCAGGCGACAGCAGAAGCTTCGTTATAAGGCTCATCCATCTTTTCTTCATTCATTTGTGCAAGATCCAGGCCAAAACTGCGCAGCAGTTGAAACAGCTCCCGGACCGTCAGCACGGCATCGATCTCCGAGATCCCTTTATGGGTGTTTTCCTCCCTGGAGGATTCATATTTGTTTCCTACACAGGGCATTACCGACACACTGAAGATGTTTTCATTATCCAGTTCATGCTGTTCAGCATAGATTGTTTTTACCATAGTGCCCATGATCTGCTGGGGGGATTTCACCGGGGACAGCCGGTTCAGGATATCCGGGTGGTGATCCTCCGTATAACGCACCCATGCCGGACAACAAGAAGATATTACAGGAAAATCCCCGTTTGTCTTTTCCAACCGGTCTTTTAAGATGTGCGCTTCTTCCAGCACATTTACATCGCTGGCAAACCCCAGGTTAAATACCCGGGAGGCTCCACAACGTTTTAACGCATAGGCAATGCGTTCCATGGCAAGTTGCCGGGATTTCATTTTCAGTTCCGCAGCCACGGACGCGCCGACAGAAGGACTCAGGTGAAACACCACCATTTTATTTGGGTTGCCAAGGGCGGTTTGTACTTTTTCCAGGTGAGAAATATCAATCAATGCGGCCGTGGGACAAACCTGAATGCACTGCCCGCAATGAATACAGGTAGACACATTCAATCCCTTGTTAAATGCACTGTTTACCTTGGTCTGGTTACCCCGGGAGATAAAATCCAGGGCGGTGACCAGCTGCACCTCTTCACACATCCTGACACAGCGGCTGCATAGCACACATTTGGCGGGATCACGTGCGACACTGGGGCTTGAATAATCCGGATACAGGGTTTTTTTCTCTCCGTAATACTTTCTTTCCTTGATGGTCATCTCCTCTGCCAGTGACTGCAGCTCACAGTGCCCGTTGCGCAGGCAGTAAAGACAGTCATCCGGGTGGTTGGAGAGCAATAGTTCAACGAGAGACTTTCTTGCACGCAGCACCCGCTGGGAGTTGGTCCTGACCTTCATCCCTATTTCCACCTTTGATGAACAGGAAGTGACCAGGTCTTTCCTCCCTTCCACTTCGACCACACATAAACGACAGGCACCCGTAGGAGAAAAGCGGTTCATATGACAAAGGGTGGGAACCTTGATTCCGTTTCTGGTCAATGCCGTCAGCAGGCTTTCCCCTTCACTGACATCAAGTTGATTGTTATTGACTTCTATCTGAAAATCCATAATAAAGGACGCTGATATTATTTAATAACGACGGCATTAAATTTACAAACGTCGTAACAAGTACCGCAGGCAATACATTTTTCCTGCACAATGAAATGCGGATATCTTGGTGATCCGATTATGGCATCCATCGGACATTTTTTGAAACAAGCCGTGCAACCCGTACAGGCATCCACATCAATGTAATATACCTGCAAATCCGTACAAACATTGGCATGGCATTTCCTTTCGAAAATGTGCGCCTCAAACTCTTCCTTAAAATATTTCAGGGTGTTCAATACGGCATTGGGCGAAGATTTTCCGAGAGAACAAAGGGACGTGTCCTTGATCACGGCTGCAAGACTTTTGAGCTGCATCACCCCTTTAAAGCGTTCGAGGGTCTGAAAAGAGTTGTTTTCTGAAGGACGGCTGGTGGCATTTTCCATCACCTCCAGCATCCTTGCGGTACCCTCTCTGCAGGGAATACATTGCCCGCAACTTTCCTTTTTGAAAAAAGCGGTAAAAAATTTGGCCAGGTCAACCATGCAAACCGTTTCATCAAGGACGACACAGGCGCCACTCCCCAACACACCGCCAATACGATTCAGGTCCTCATAATCAACCCTTGTATCCAGGTTGTCCTGAGTGATGAAACTGCCACTGTTTATACCCAGTACAATTCCTTTGAATGCTTTCTTATTCTTTACACCCCCGCCTATTTGATGCACAATATCCTCAAAAGACGTTCCCATGGGCACCTCAACGGTTCCGTAGCGATTAA
This sequence comes from Bacteroidales bacterium, assembly GCA_003555385.1. Classification (GTDB taxonomy): domain Bacteria; phylum Bacteroidota; class Bacteroidia; order Bacteroidales; family UBA7960; genus PUPG01. The sequence goes on along the minus strand of PWHO01000139.1, from coordinate 1,646 downwards.
TTTTTCCGGAAAGGGTGAAAAGCTTGGTCCCTTTGCTGCTTTCTGAGCCGGTTTCCCTGAACCAGTCCGGGCCGTTTTGAATGATCAGCGGAATGTTGAATAAGGTTTCCACGTTATTGACCACGGTTGGCTTATTCCACAATCCACGCTCAGGGGGGTATGGGGGTTTGAAAGCAGGTATGGCCCTTTTCCCCTCCAGGCTCTTATTCAGGGCCGTCTCCTCCCCGCAGATAAATGCCCTGGCACCTCTTTTAAGAATGATCTCGATATTTACCCCGGAGCCCAGTATATCATGACCGGTCAGTCCGTATGCACGGGCTTCCTCCAGGGCTTTTCCAAGACGGTCACCGGCCAAAGCAGATTCTTTACGCAGAAAAATGTAGGCTTTGTTGGAACCGATTGCGTAGGCACCGATCAGGGCCGCTTCAATGAGCCTGTGCGGATTGCTTTCGATAATGGCCCGGTTCATATAACTGCCGGGATCACTTTCCACTGCATTGCAGACAAAAAATTTCTGGTCACTTGTGGTCCGGGATGCAGCAAGCCATTTTTTACCGGTCGAAAAGGCTCCGCCCCCCCTGCCGGTCAGTCCGCTTGCTTCGACCATCTCACATAGCTGAAGAGGGGTATACCTGGAAATAGAATCTGCAAATGCCCGGTAGCCCCCTTTGGCAATGTAGGAGGAAACGGAAACCGGATCGATCCGGCCACAGTTTGAAGTAAGCAGTTTATGCTGCCCGGCAAAAAACGGATGGTCTTCCATGTAAGGCACCTGCTCCCACTCCCGGAGGATGGGGCTTTTATACTGGCCGGTAACGGGAAGGTCGGGCAAAGTATGGTTTAACACATCATCCAGTAAAAGCTGGACTTTGTCTTCTGTAACTGACGCGAAAGACAGCCGGGTTTTACCCGGTACCTGTATGTCCACCACGGGTTCTGCCTGGCAAAGCCCCATGCATCCCCCTTCTATCAGTTGCGCATCAATATCCCGTTCTTCAAGGTATGTTTGGATACTCCGGTAGGTTTTATCAGCACCGGCAATGCGGCCACATGTGGCCATTCCCACATAAATCAATGCTTTGTCAATCCGCTCCCCGGCTATGTATGACAGGGGCTTTTTCAGCTCAGAGTCTGCACTCCTCTCCGGATTCAACAAAACCTTCCTGATCAGAAAATCACGTGTATCGTCCAAATTACTCCAGGTCATATGGCGGAATTTTCTTTTTCCCTGAAAGATTCAATGAGGTTTTTCAAAGAAACCAGGGTCACATTCGTATAGTATTGATCATTCACTGCAATCACTGGTGCCAGGCCACAGGCTCCGATACAGCTTAAAAGTTCCAGGCTGAATAATCCTTCCTTGTCAGTCTCTCCGTCTTTCACTTTCAACTGTTTTTCCAGCTCCCTGACCAGCATACCGGTACCGGCCACATGACAGGCAGACCCGTGACAAACACGAAAATGATACTTGCCGGCTGCGGTGAAACGAAAATTGTCATAAAAAGTGGCCACCCCGTATATTTTGTTGGTGCTGATATCAAGGTAGCGACCTACAGCGGAAATGATCTTTTCGGAAAGATATCCCTCCTCATCCTGAATGGCCTGCAACAGGGGGATCAGATCTTCCCGTTTTCTGTTTGGAAACT
>PWHO01000070.1 GCA_003555385.1 Bacteroidales bacterium | reverse complement strand
TGGCTGGTTGGCCACGAAACCGATGGTCTGGCCGTTCATCCGGCCAAAACCGACCACCATGTTGGCGGCAAAGAGTTCCTGAACTTCGAAGAACTCACTGTCGTCGCTGATGGATTTGATGACATCGCGCACATCGTAGGGTTCACGTGGATCGGTGGGAATGATATTGTCAATCTTGAATTGCCGTGTTTTGGGTGCTTTTTTCGGGAAAGGAGCAGCTTTCCGTTTATTGTTCCAGGGGATGTAAGAGATCAGTTTCTTGATCTTTTCGAAGCATTCAGCTTCACTTTCTGTGAAGAAATGGGCATTGCCCGTGACTTCACTGTGGACCCTGGCGCCTCCCAGTTCTTCCATGGTAATCTCTTCACCGAGTACCGACCGGATTACTTCCGGGCCGGTGATGAACATTTTGGAGATCTTGTCAACCACAAATACAAAGTCGGTGAGGGCAGGGGAGTACACCGCACCTCCTGCACAGGGACCTAGGATCACGGAGATCTGCGGGATTACACCCGAGGCCCTTGTGTTACGGTAAAAAATCTCCCCGTAACCAGCCAGAGAGTTGACCCCTTCCTGTATTCTGGCACCGCCTGAGTCATTGATCCCGATAATGGGAATTTTCAGGCTCATGGCATGGTCCATGATTTTGCCGATTTTGCGGGCGTGCATCAGCCCCAGGGACCCTCCGGCTACCGTAAAATCCTGTGCGTAAATGCACACCGGGAACCCGCTGATGGTACCGGTCCCCGTAATCACACCATCGCCCGGCAGGTGCTTTTTGTCCATGTCAAAATCTTTCGCCGCATGCTCAACAAACAAATCATATTCGTGAAAAGAGTTGGGATCCAGCAGCGAAATGATCCGCTCCCGCGCTGTCATCTTTCCAAGGGCCACCTGTTTTTCAATGGCCTTTGCACCACCTCCCTGCAGGGCACTCTGCATCCGTTTTTTCAGATCCAGTGTTTTTTGCTTGATTGACATATTCTTTTTCGGTTTTGGTTTTTAATGGCCTGAAGATTATTGTTATTATTCAGGATAATTTCCACCGCTCAATACGGATTTTCACGGCGAAATAGCCCCCAAAGTAATAAAAAAAATCCCAAAGTAGCGGTTTTTTGTGGGTATTTTTAATCACACCTGGATGGCTTTTAGTGGTTATGCCCACCAAAACAGCTGTTTAACTCCATAAAAAAAGGCCACCCGCAGTGGATGGCCTTTTTTTAAATATCAGCAATTCCGTGATTAATGGACGTTCTGTACGATTTCAGAGTTGGCTTCAAGTTCTCTCCTTGGGATCAGGGATACCCACAATGTGCCGTCTGCCGGGTATTCCATAAGGATTACCACAGAAGGCTTAAAGTTGGTGCCTGTCCTGTCAAGAGGCAGGTTGTGACGCTTGAGGTCAAACCAGCGGTGGCCTTCTCCCCACAGTTCCACGCGGCGGTGGATCATGATCTCGTCGATCAGGTCCTGGCCGGTATTTGCGGAAAGCGCATACTCGTCATCCCTGGCGCTGACCAGATCGTAAAGTACCTGTGCGGCTTGTCCGTCCTGACCGTCTTGTGCCAGTGCCTCTGCTTCAATAAGAAACATTTCAGCCGTACGCATGAAGGGAACGTCACCACGGCTGTCGCCACTTCCTGCTGCTTCAAACTTGAATGAGTGGAAATCCACGGCGTTTCCGGGGATGCCTCCGCGTTCCTCGGCTCCTTCAGCAGTCTCTTCCCAAAGCTGTTTACGGATATCCGTGTCAGAAATCTCATAGTACAGCTGTGAGTTAATCGCCTTCGGGCAGGTACGGATGTTGCTTGAACTGAAGTTGTACGACATGAAGGCATAGAATGAGTGGAAATAAGTGGTTTGGTCAGGAAGCTGCCTGCTGGCCCACATAAACTCCGGGTTGTCGTGGTTGCTGAATCCCTGCAATACCTGTCCCTGGCTCATCAGCACATTGCCCTGTCTTGCCTGGTTGGCAAAAGAAGCAGCATTACCCCAGTCGTGCATGGTGAGGGCAACACGTGCGCGCAGGCCAAGTGCCACGTCCTGAGTGATGTGCGATTTGGGTGCATCGGTGTCCCAGTCTACAACCTTGCCCTCCAGGAGGCCAATGGCCTGATCCAGGTCCTGGGTGATCTGGGCGTATACTTCTTCCACAGTAGCCCTGGGAAGCCCTTCTGTAGTGGGCTCCAGCACCAGTGGCACACCCAGCTGGTCATTGGTGGTCGCCGGGTCGTAACGATGCCCGAAGAATTGCACCATCTGATAATAAGAAAATGCCCTGTAGGCCAGTGCCTGACCGAGGATGAATTCACGATCCCTTGCAGGACCTTCTGCATCTTCGATGTTATGAATGATCATGTTGGCATTGGCAATGATTCTGTAATACAGGCGCCACCAGTCATAAGGATGACTCGCGTTTTCGTTGTCATGCTCCTGCCAGCGTGCAGCGCGTACAAACCACTGCCAGGTATCGGGTACAAGGTCATCGCCCATAAAATCGATGGCCATCATCTTGGATCCGTGTCCGGCATTGTCCATGCTGCCAGCCTGCTGGAACATTGTTCTGTGAATCCCGTTCACAGCCGCCCAGGCGTTGCGGGTAGTCGTGAATACATCTTCCTCAGCCACCGACTGCGTAGGGGTTACATCCAGCTCGTCGCTGCATGCCTGCGGCAGGAGGAGTACTCCGGCGATTAATATTATGTTGAAAAATATTTTTTTCATATTCACTAAGTTTTAAAATGAAACATTCAGACCCACAACAACGGTACGGGCTGCAGAATAGGTGTTGTCGGTTACACCGGCAAAACTATGCTGTACGTTCATCCCTTTCAGGTCACTGAACATATACAGGTTTTCTGCAGAAACGTACATCATCAGGTTCTGGGTGCCCAGACGCTGTGCGATATTGCTGGGGAAACTATAAGACAAGTTGACCGACCTGAGGTTCAGGTAGGAGGCATCCCGTTGCCAGAGCGTAGAGAAGTTCGGGTAGTCCGATACATCTGTATGGCTCAACCTCGGATATTTCGCCTCATCACCTGGCTCTTGCCAGCGATTGTCAACCAGATTTTCATGCATGGCCGTACCATAGTTGGAGAATTTCATCAGTCCGCCGTAACGGCTCTCGTTTACCTCACCACCAATCTGGTAGGTAAGCAGCACAGAAAGTTCCAGGTTGCGGTAGCGGAAGGGGTTGTTGATACCACCGACCACGTCAGGAATGGCACTGCCTGAATAGTCCCACAGTGCGTAAGTGGTTCCTGTTACCAGGGTGTCACCTTCTTTTACCCGCACATAATCGCCTTCGGGGTTGAAGCCTTCAATGCCGGTATCCGCATAGTACAGGCCACGCCCGTCTTCCGGATCAACACCATACCACTGACGAATCCAGAAGTCATAGATTCCGCGTCCTTCCATCAACTTTTTGGAACCGCTCATGATCTCTTCCTGTGGAAGCTTGGTGATCTCGTTCTTGAAAGTGGTCGCATTCACGTCCAGTGTCCACTGGAACTCGCTGTCTGCAAAAATATCATATGCAACACGCATTTCCAGTCCCTGGTTGAACATTTCACCAATGTTTCTGTCAACACTGAGTACACCGGTGGAAACGGGCAGCGGCACATCAAACAGCAGGTTGCTGGATATGCGGTGGAAGAATTCAATCTCGCCCCTCAGTCTTTCGAACATACCGAATTCAACAGCCAGGTTGGTCGTGTTGTTGGACTCCCATACCAGGTCATAGGCCGGCAGTGAAGACTGGCGGAAACCGGGTTCGTTGGCGTTGTTGTTCAGGCCGTAAAGCGCCTGCCATGGATAGTAACCGATACCACGGTTGTTCCCCACCTGTCCGTAAGAAGCACGAAGCATCAGCATGTTTACAAATGGATAGTCGCGCATGAAATCTTCGCGGTCTACCCTCCATGAACCACCTACTGAGAAGAAGTTCCCCCAGCGGCTGTCTTCATAGAACCTGGAAGAGCCGTCGCGACGGTAAGAAGCCGAGAAGAACATCCTGTCATCATAGCCGTAGCTGAGGTTACTGAAATAACCCTCTGAACGCTCATTGTGCTCGTAAGAGGTAAGTGAGTTAGTGGTGGTATAGTTCACCAGGTGAAGGTTTCCTTCGGTGATAAGACCCTGGCGGAAGCCATACGTATACTCATAGTTGTAGTTATAAAATTCATGACCAAACAGCAGGTCGACGCTGTGTGGGCCAAAGCTGGTGGAATATTCCAAAAGCTGGTTCAGGTTCAATGTGGTGGTCAGGGTGTTTGTCCTTCTTCCCCTTCCGTCAGGGGCACCGTCACCAACGATGTGGTTGTCATGTCCGGTAAACAGGTAGCTGTTCACGTCAAGACCTGCATTGGATGTGAATGTCAGGTTGTCCCTTAAATGGATGGTACCATAAGCACGTGAGCCGATGTTGCTCCGCGTCCATTCTGATACATTCCACTTGGTTTCTGCCACGATGTGGCGACCTGGATTGGCACCCTGAGGTCTGAATAAATCCAGGCTAGCATGTCTGCCATCACCCATGTCATACTGCTTATTTCCGGCATCATCCAGTATGTACTCCCCGGTGTTCGGATCTGCTTGGTAAATGGGGTAAATGGGGGCGATATTTCTTGCAAAATAGAAGGGATTCACAAAACCTGTTGTCGAACCGTCGCGGGCATTGTGACCACCAACCCTGTTGGCAGAAATATTGATCCCTGAAGAAAACCACTCTCTCAGGTCGGCGTTGATGTTGATCCGGCCGGTGAGGCGATCGAAGTTGGTATTGATCAGGTAGCCATCGTCACTCAGGTAGCCTAGCGAAACATAATAGTCACTTGTTTCCGTACCACCGGAATAATTCATGGAAAGGTCGCTGCGGTTGCCCAGTCGGGTTACCGCATCTTCCCAGTCCAGATCAGATGATTCATAAATCAGGCTGGCGTTGGGATTGATCCTGCCGTCGGTGCCCACAACCTGATCGTCCGCTACATTAAACGGATTGTAATGGGTGTTGTTGATCAGTTCATTGGAAGCACGCTGTTTGGCTTCTTCCATTGGTACCCCGTTGTGGTAATGCAATTCATTGCGCAGGGTCTCCCAGGCAAGTTCCATCCACTGTTCGGGTCCTACCCGGTCATACTCAGGAATGAACCGATTGCTGAATCCCTGTGACATATTCACTCTGAACTGTGTACGATCTCTCGAACCGCTTTTGGTGGTGATCATAACCACACCGTTTGCGGCACGGTTTCCGTAAAGAGCAGTGGCTGATGCATCTTTCAGTACCGAGATGTTGTCAATGTCATTGGGGTTCAGGTTGTTGATGTCCATGTCATAAGGAACTCCATCCACCACGTACAATGGTTCGCTGGTGGCGTTGATAGAACCAAATCCACGGATACGGATTGACTGGCCGGATCCGGGCTGTCCGCTACCTGCGTTCACCTGCACACCGGGGGAAGTTCCCTCGATTGCACGGGCCACGTTGGCTACCGGCCTGCCTTCGATCCGGTCAGCGCCAATGGTGGAAGCGGAACCGGTAAATGTGCCACGTTCTGCCGTACCATAGGCCACTACGATTACTTCTTCGAGGGCGGCCATGTCAGGTACCAACTGGGCATCGATCACCTGGCGGCCTTCAACCTCAATTCGTTGAGTTACCATCCCGATGAAGGAAAATACAAGTACTGCGTCGGGTGCAACGGAAATTTCATAATTACCGTCAATGTCCGTTACGGTTCCAGTGGTTGTTCCTTCCACCTGAATGGTCACACCAGGCAGGGAGGAGCCATCACTGGCGTCGGTAACTGTACCGCTCACAGTGACTTGCTGCCCAAACAGGGATCCACCCATAAAGAGCAAACAACTCAATAAAACTAAACACTTTTTCATCATGCTGTTTTGTTTTTGTTAATAAATTAGAAAATTAATTG
>PWHO01000322.1 GCA_003555385.1 Bacteroidales bacterium | reverse complement strand
GGCCGTCGATAAGCACGTCCTCCTCAATATATTTTCCCGGTGGGATGAACCAGGTGAGGATGGCAGCGATGATGATGATGAAAAAAACGATCACGTAGGTGTGCGGGATTTTCTTTAACATGGAGAAAGGTTTTTAGTAGCGGCGACCTGCGTTTTGCAAGCTTGTGCCGGCCTCAATTTTTCCATGCAATAATACGATTTTTTTGCTATCCGGAGAGAAGGGTTTTTTCGCGGGGCGCCCCTCATTATCCCATTCTTTTTTTGTATTTTTGTGCCCATAAACGGCTCCGTAGTTCAATTGGATAGAATAGCAGATTCCGGTTCTGTCGGTTGGGGGTTCGAGTCCCCCCGGAGTCACAAAAGCCCGCTCAGACGAGCGGGCTTTATCTTTGGTAACCTCCGGTGCGATTGGGTAAAATTCCTTAGCAGGGAATGCGGTGGCTTTGTTTTGTGTTATGAGCGCCTGGAGCAAGGCACCCTTGAGTTGCCCGTGAAGTTGATTCACTATTTAGCTCATGGGATAAATCAGAAGGAATTACTATAGAAGAAAACCAAATTACCGACCTTCAGGATTATATTCTTGTTGAAAAAGATCCGGAATTCAATGCCTGGGTGTTCATACTCCGGTATCGCAAATTCTTTTAGAACCAAAAAAACTCATGCATTTGCCGGGAAAATACCGGATTATTTGGATGGTATCCAAAACTGTTATATTTTAGAGGCTTCAATTATTATTATTGATGAATATTTGATCTGAACGATACCGGATATGTTTTTTATAGGTCTTTTTTCTTCTTTTCTCCCCTATGTGATCCTGGCAGTTATATATTCACTCAGTTTCTGGTTAGACTATGTGTATATTGTCGACAAAGAGGCTCCGGAGGGAAGAAGCATCGCCCGGGAAACCAGGGTCAGCATGCGATCGGAAACGGCTGATCGTTGGATATCTTATGCTGCTTGCCTGGAAAATTGCGTTCAGACATCCGGCGTGTCTGTTGACCAATATGAAGGCCTTCAGGCTTCTTTTAAATCCGGATCGGATAAACTGTCACCCCCCCAGGGAGTAAGCCCGCGATCTTCTTCCGGGTTGATTCATGTGCCGGTAATATGCTTCCGCGCAGTTTCCAATCAGGCAGGTGACCTCCGCAGGCGCCCTGTTTTTTCACTGTTTTCAAGGCCTCCCCCGTTAGGCTGATGGATCCGGTTGTGTTGTGTATATGATGGATGCCCGGCTTTGGTAAAGGCCCTGGAACACGTAATACACAGATTTCCATAAGTGAATTTTTTTCTGTTATTTATTGCAATTGCTATGATTGGTGTAGTTGGTATCAGCCACAGAACCGCCACACAGGATGTACGTCAGCTTTTCAGCCTTGGGAAGGAGGAGGCCGATTCATTTGCCCGGCTCGTTCTTCGTAAAACAAGGGTTGCTGAAATTGTGCCGGTTTCGACATGCCACCGTACGGAGCTGTATTATTATTACGAGGGGGAACCCTGTGACAAGAGACCCGGCGACCAGTTGATAAGGTTATTGGATGAATTCAGGCAGGTCTCCGGAGATCATATGTGGTCATTCTACGAGTACACAGACCTGCAGGCCGTAAAGCACCTGTTCCGCGTAATTTCCGGGATGGATTCAGTGGTGATCGGGGAAGATCAGGTCGTGAAGCAGATAAAGGATGCCTATGCGTGTTGCCAGGAAGCCGGCCTGGCAGGTGTGGTGCTGATGCGACTTTTTCAGAAATCTTTTGAGGCCGGCAGCCGTGCCCGTTGTGAAACCAACCTCCAGCGTGGCCCTGCTTCCCTGAGTAAGGTTGCAGTCGATCTGTGCCGCAATACCTGTCCTGATTTATCCAAAAAAAATATACTCCTCATCGGCTCAGGGGAAACCGGACGGCTGGCACTTCATTACCTGGTGAAGCAGGGAGTCAGTGATGTTGTCATCTCTAATCGTACCCGGGCGCATGCACAGGCATTGGCGCGCGAATACAGTGCCGGGGTTGTGCCTTTTGAACAATTCAGGGAAGCTTTGCCCCAAAGTGACATAGTCATCACGGCAACGGCTGCGCCCGGCTGCATCATTAATAAGGCCGATATCGTTAAGCCAGGGATGAAGGATGATGGCAGAGCGCAATTGTTTATTGACTTGTCTGTGCCAAGAAATATAGATCCCTCTGTGGCGGATGTAAAAGGTGTGCGGTTGATGGGCGTCGATGACATTCAGCCTGTGGTTGACTCCACTTTTGCCCAAAGGAAAGCCGGAATTAGACAGGCAGAGGAAATCATTGATGAGGTGGCCGGTGCATTTATGGAATGGTATGACGGCCTGGCGCTGCGGCCGGTGATCCGGGCCATTAAGCAAAACCTGCAGAAAATAAGGGAGGATGAACTGGATATTTACAAACAGCTTGAGGACGAAAAGAAACTGGACGTCATAGAGGAATACACCGACCGGATGGCACGGAAATATACGCGTGTGATCATTAAAAACTTGCGGGATGCATTCAGTAAGAATCCTTCTGCCCGGTCGCTGGAGATGGTCAATGAAATATTTAAATGCGATGAATAGGAAGACGGTAAAAATTGGAAGCAGGGGGAGCCGGCTCGCCCTGTACCAGGCAGAACGGGTGCAGGAGAAGATCGCTGATCTGGCCCCTGAGGTTGATACGGAAATCGAGGTGATCAAAACAAAGGGGGATAAGATCCTTGATGTGGCCTTGTCGAAGATCGGAGACAAGGGCTTGTTTACCAGAGAGCTTGAAAAAGCCCTGGCCTCGGGTGAAATAGACATGGCCGTTCACAGCCTGAAGGACCTTCCCACGGCTTTGCCTTCCGGTTTTGCCGTGGGGGCAGCACTCGAACGGGGTGATTTCCGGGATGCCCTTGTGAGTTTAAACAGCAGGAAACTGCATGAATTAAACAGCAACGACAGAGTAGGTACTTCCAGCCTGAGGAGGAGGGCCGGGCTGCTGCATCTGAACAGTAAGCCACAGATCGTGGATATCCGGGGCAATGTACAGACCAGGCTGAAGAAAATGGAAGAGGGCCTTTGTGAGGCCACTGTAATGGCTGTGGCGGGCCTGCAGCGAATAGGCCTTGAGGGTTACATCACAGAGATACTTCCTCCGGATCTTTTCATCCCGGCAGTCAGCCAGGGGATTATTGCGGTTGAGACCCGGGAAAATGATCCTTGCATTCAAACATTGTGTGACAGGATCAGCCATCCGCCTACGTGGCTCGCTGCAAGGGCTGAAAGGGCTTTTCTGAATACCCTGGAAGGCGGATGCCAGATACCTGCGGGGTGTTATACGGAAACCGGGGAATCCACTTTTTCGATAACTGGTTTTGTGTCGTCACTCGACGGGCAGCTGTATGTCAGGGATCGGCTGAGCGGTCATCCCGCGGAAGCGGAAGCACTGGCCAGACAATTGGCCACGAAACTCCTTATGGAGGGCGGAGATGCGATCCTGGAACAAATCCGGGGTGAATAATGGAATTTGGAAAGATATGCTGAAAGGAAAAGTGTTTGTTTCGACAAGGCCTGCAGGAAGGTCGGAAAAGCTGAAGGAGCTGATTGCCGCGCAGGGCGGCACGGTGCTGGAGATGCCCATGATCGCGATCCGGAAGACACAGCTGTCAGCGGATCAGAAAGAGGCGTTCATCCACCTTGACCGGTTCGACTGGATCGTGTTTACCAGTTCAAACAGTGTGCAGCACTTTTTTGCCAGGCTGGGGGAGCAAACAGGTGGTTTTCTGTTGCCCGCGCAAATCAGGGTGGCCGTGATCGGAAAACCGACAGCTTCCGCCCTGGAAGCATACGGTTGCTCTGCGGACTATATCAGTAAGGACGGGACGGGTGAAGGCTTTGCCGAAGAACTCAGGGAGGCCTTCAGCGGAAAAGGCTACCATGTGTTGTTCCCCGCCGGGAACCTGGCGCGCGGGATTATTGCAGACTCTCTTCAGGAAACGGCCGGTGTCACCAGGGTCAATGTATATCAAACATTGATACCTCGTGATATCGACCGGGACGTTCTGAAACGTGTCATTGAAGGCCGTTATGACATGATCGTTTTTACCAGTAAGTCAGGGGTTGACAATTTTTGCCGGGTTGTGGATGGAAAGGTTGATCTGCTAACACTGAGAATCGCCTGTATTGGTCGTACCACGGCCGGGGCGGTTATGCAATCCGGTATCCAGCCCCTGGTGGTTGCCACCAAAATGGACTCGGAAGGGATTGCAGAGGCGATCATGGATTATTACCGCTAACAACCTGAATGAGCCTTAACCCTAAATTCAAGCGGTATGGCGATCTGCCGGGCGATCACCGATTATTTTATACAATCCAAATGAGGCATCCAAATAAATGAATCATCCAAAAATAACCGAATAATGAAATTTCCAGACACAAGACTTCGACGATTAAGGAAATCCGGCGTGACCCGCGACATGGTGCGGGAAACCACACTGACAAGGGCCTCATTGGTAATGCCATTGTTTGTGACGCACGGAAACAATATCCGCAACCCGGTGGGATCGCTGCCGGGCAACTACCAGCTCTCGGTGGATCAGCTGGTGGAATACTGCAAGGTGCTAGCCGGAAAAGGGGTGCAGTCTGTATTGCTTTTTGGCATTCCGGAGCATAAGGACGAGACCGGAGACGTGGCCTGTGATCCGGAAGGGATCATCCAGCAGGCGATCCGGGCCCTGAAGAAAGAGGTGCCGGATCTGTTTGTCATTGCGGATGTGTGTAATTGTGAATACACAGTTCATGGGCATTGCGGAACAATCGTCAACGGGGATGTGGATAACGATTCAACCGTGGATACGCTTGTGAGGCAATCACTCTGCCTGGCGGAGGCAGGTGCTGACATGATCGCACCCAGTGATATGATGGACGGCCGGATCGGGGCTATCAGGCAGGCGCTTGAGCGTAAAGGGTTTCATGACCTCCCGCTCATGGCGTACTCAGCCAAATATTCTTCTGCGTTTTACGGCCCTTTTCGTGAAGCGGCCCAAAGTGCCCCCTCGTTCGGGGATCGCGCCACTTACCAGATGGATCCGGCCAATAAAAGGGAAGCCATGCGTGAAGTGGCCCTGGATATCGAAGAAGGGGCGGACATTGTGATGGTGAAGCCGGCGCTGAGTTACCTGGATGTGATCAGTGAGGTGAAACACAACTTCAACATCCCGGTGGCTGCCTACAATGTCAGTGGAGAGTTCGCGATGGTCAAGGCTGCTGCCCGGAATGGCTGGATCGATGAGAAAAGGGTCGTACGCGAGATCCTGACCTCCATCCGGCGGGCGGGTGCCGACATCATCATCTCCTATCATACACAGGAAATTATATCAGAATTATAATCAGAAAAAGTTGTTTTTATGGTTACAGACAAAAGTATTGAGGCGTTTAACCGTGCGTTGAAAAGCATTCCCGGGGGAGTGAATTCCCCCGCAAGGGCATTCAAAAGCGTGGGGACCCATCCGCTTTTTATTGAAAAGGCGAGTGGTTCACGTGTGTATGACATTGACGGGAATGCGTTTATTGATTATGTCGGCTCATGGGGCCCCATGATATTGGGGCATGCACACCCCGGGGTAATACAGCGGATTCAGGATGTGGCGGCGAATGGCACCAGCTTTGGTGCGCCGACCATGGGAGAAATCGAGCTGGCTGAGCTGATCTGTGAAATGGTTCCGTCCATTGAATGCGTCAGGATGGTTAATTCCGGAACGGAAGCCACCATGAGTGCCCTGCGTCTTGCCAGAGGATATACCGGCCGCGATATGGTGATGAAGTTTGAGGGCTGCTATCACGGGCATGGCGACAGTTTTTTGATCAAAGCCGGTTCAGGCGCCCTGACTTACGGGGAACCTGATTCTCCCGGGGTGACCAGGGGAACGGCCGCAGATACGCTCACGGCGGGTTTCAATGACACGGCCTCTGTGGAAAAACTATTTAAATCACACGGGGAGAAACTGGCGGCGGTGATCCTGGAGCCGGTGACCGGCAATATGGGGGTGATTG
>PWHO01000200.1 GCA_003555385.1 Bacteroidales bacterium | reverse complement strand
GGAGTGTTATGTCCTGGCTGACGGCGAGACGGAGATTAACTTTTGTGTCACTTTCGCGGGATCAGATTATATCGGTACCCCCATCCCTGAAGGGGATCTGAAGATTAAAGGTCTGGGGATCAGCCGGGAAAACGGCCCCGTATTCACCGCCCGAAGCCTGGAAGACATCCGCATCAGTGACAGCCCCCGGGCGTTTGCCGTCGTTTTTACTGTAGTAGATGACAGTGAAACCCTGAAACAGGTGCAGATGGCCGGAGACATGACCAACTGGGATTTTGTTTCGATGCTGGAAGATCCTGCCCATAACTGGTCGGTGACGCTGAACATTCCCCCCGGATCCTATGCCTGGAACGCGGCAGGAAGTGATGGCTCCGGGTCCTCTTTCTGGATGATGCCCGATTCCCATCTCAACATAACGGTAGACCAGGACGGGGGTACCACCGGCGACAACAGCTATGTGTATATGGTTGTGGGTGAGTCCGCAATCGATCTTTCCGTGGTCAAGGTTTATCCCAACCCTGCCGGCACCCACATGTTTGTGGAGTCCGCGGCACCCATCGAGCAAATCCGGGTAATGAATACCGCTAACCAGGTGATTTATACCAACAGCCAGGTAAACAGCGATGTGTACGAACTGAACGTCGGGCGGTTTGCCCCGGGAATTTATATGGTTCAGGTAGAAACCGTTACAGGAATGGCCCTGGAGAAGGTGCAGGTAGGAGCACCCTAATGGAAACCAATCCTTAAAGGGCTATGGGGGAAACGCCCTGGAATGCGGGGAAAAATTTTTCTTCCCAGCATTCCAGGGCGTTTATTGGTGCATATAGCGCTTGCTGATCCTGACGCGCTCCTCCACAGTCGTCTTTTGCAAAGGTACCAGACTGAAGCTGTAGCGATACTCCTGGTCAGGAAGCAACCTGTAGGCTTCCAGTGGCATGGCACCCCAGCTGTTTATCCCGGCCACACCCCGCTGGCCGTAATCAATGTTCCAGCGAACCATGTCCTGTTGTTCCACAAAGGCGATGTTTTTCTGTTCGAGCCGCACAGGGCCGTAATCATATGCCTCCCGGGCATCAAGGTTGGAGGTGAGGTAAGGCATGGCCGTCATTTCAAGCCCATCTTCGTGATGGGATACAAACATGAGGCCGTTGCCCGATTCATTGGTGAGTGCTGCCCAGCGGACCCCTGTTTTATTTCCGTTCTCCTGGGGCCGGATGTAGGGTACCAGCTGTTCAGCTGCCTTACTATGATATAGCCCGATAAAGGCCCCGGTGTTCCGGTCGCTGTAATTCTCAAAAGGTCCGCGCCCGAACCAGGTGAGCTGATCGAAAGCCGGAAGTAACAGGAGGTTCATCCCCACGCGGGGGATGTCAGGGCCGTTTTCATTATCCGGACGAAGTATTTTCTCCACGTCCACACTGCCATCTGTGTAAATTGTGTAGATCAGGCGGGAAAGGGCCTCGGCCGGGTCAAGGTCATACGTTGTTTCTATACGCACGCTGGAATAGTCATCGGCAGGCTGCACATCAAAATCACTTAGTTTATGTTCCCGGGTAGCCTTCTTCCATTCAATATTCCTTTCTGTCATCCTGTTCCCGAAGTCATTATCGGTGGGCGCCCGCCAGTAATCCGGGGCA
Organism: Bacteroidales bacterium; assembly: GCA_003555385.1. GTDB lineage: Bacteria > Bacteroidota > Bacteroidia > Bacteroidales > UBA7960 > PUPG01. The sequence continues at coordinate 4,456 of PWHO01000200.1, read as the reverse complement.
GGGCCTCCGGCAAGGAGTTCTTCCCCGTGGAAATGCCATGAGGTCATCTCTCCGCTATTGATGTCGAAAGTGATCTCAAAAACATCATTATACAGGCGGATGGAATGAGGATTCTTTGTCAGGGCGATTGCCCGGCCGTCTGGTCTTTCAACCTCCTTTTTTTCATACCATGGCAGAAGAAACTGTCCGGCTGCCACCACATGGTCTTCCATGAAGGACCATGCCGCTTGTTTCCTCCGGGCCTCCAGTTCCAGAAAATATTCTGTATTTACTTCCCCTCTGGTGTCATCCGGCAAAGACAGCTCAATCACCTTGCTGCTGTGGGGTTGCACAGTCAGGGTGTCGATGGTGATATGGTGCAAAGTTTGCCCGTCTGCGCGAACAAACACATCAAACGTATAAGCATCCAGACAGGTGAAATCGTAATAATTCTCAACCAGGAGCCTGGCGATACCATTGCTTACCCGCAGCAAATTGAAATGGATGGGTTGTTGCACCTGCTTGACCTCCCAAAGGGCCGGTTGCGGTTCACGGTCAGGAAATACAATGCCATTGAGCAGGAAATTGCCGTCTGTCGGCATATCTTCGCCATGATATCCTCCGAATGCGAAAAACCGGTTGCCCTCTTCGTCTGTTTTATATAAACCCTGGTCGACCCAGTCCCAGATGAAACCGCCCTGAAGTTGAGGGTGGCGGTAAATCTCCTCCCAGTATTCGGCAAAGTTTCCGGTGCTGTTGCCCATTGAGTGGGCATACTCTGACGGGATAAGTGGTCGTTCTGATTTGAATCCTCCAAACCAGTTCAAAAATGCCGGATCAGGATATTGGGGTACAATGATGTCGGTGTTCCACTCCCATCCGAATACATAGCGGGAACTGGTTTCCACCCGCTCATATTGTACCGGCCTTTTTGTGGCATCCGCTTCCTTCACGGCGTGGTAGCCTTCATAAAAGTTGATGCCGTTCCCGGCTTCATTACCCATCGACCAGGTGATTACCGAGGGGTGGTTGCGGGTTCTTTTGACCATCCTAACCAGCCGGTCCAGGTGGGCTTCCATCCAGTCCGGGTCTTTCCCCAGGGATTCCCGGCCGTAATACATGCCATGGGATTCGATATTGGCTTCGTCCACCACATATAAGCCGTACTTGTCGCATAATTCGTACCACCGTTCGGGGAATGGGTAATGACTCAGCCTGACGGCATTGAAATTATTTTGTTTGAGCAGGCGGATGTCTTCCATCATGATCTCTTCTGAGAGGGTGTGGCCGAGCTCAGGATTGTGGCTATGTATATTGACTCCTTTGAGCAATACCGGCACGCCGTTCACCAGCAGCTGCCCCCGCTTAATTTCAATGCTTCTGAACCCGATCTGCCTGCTGACAGACTCCAGGTGATCACCATTGTGATCTTCCAGGCTGATAATCAATGTGTAGAGGTAAGGGTTTTCCGCGCTCCAGGGTTTTATGTCAGGAATCCGTGCTTCCGGGAAGCTGTGGGAAACATCCCGGTAAATGGTTTCATTCTGTAATTTGCCGGCAGCCACTTCCCGGCCGTCTTCATCTTCAAGGCTATAAGCAAGCCGGAATTCCGACGCCTGCATTTGGTGGTTCTGCAATAGCACCTCCAACCGGAAGCGGCCGTCGGTGTATGTGTCATCCAATACCGATACCACTTCGAAATCACGAACCCGTAAGCGGGGCTGTGCATAAATATATACACTGCGTTCGATCCCGCTGATGCGCCAAAAGTCCTGGCACTCAAGATAGGCTCCGTCACTCCAGCGATACACTTCCGCGGCGATCACATTTTTTTCGCCGGTTTTGATATAGTCTGTGATATTGAACTCAGATGGTAGCTTGCTACCCTGGCTGTATCCTACTTTGTGGCCATTTACCCAAAGGTAAAATGCCGATTTTACGGAGCCAAAATGGATCAATACCTCCTGGTCTTCCCAGGTTTCCGGGAGTTGTATTTCCTTTCTGTAAGATCCAACCGGGTTGTAATCGCGGGGAACCCTGGGTGGATCCGGCCCCTCATTCAGGTCTGTGATCAGGTTCCGTGGGTCAGCGAAAGCATAGGGGTGGTTCACATAAATCGGAATGTCAAAACCCTGTGCTTCCCAGTTGCCGGGCACCAGAATGTCGTCCCAGCCGGTTGTGTCGAATCCGGGCTCAAAAAAATCAACAGGCCGCTGGCCGGGGTTCTGAGCGATGTGAAACTTCCAGGTGCCGTCCAGGCAGACGTGGCGTGCAGACTGCAATGGGTCGTTGGCTATGGCTTGCTCTCTGCTTTCAAAACTGAAAAAAGCGGCCCGCCCTTGTTCTTTGTTGATTTCAAATACTGCCGGGTTTTCCCAGTCGGGTTTATCAGAGCCGTTGCTATTATTCTCGTTAAGGGCGCCTTGCACGAGAAGCGTGCACCACAGGATAATGATGGTTGCTATTATTCGCATGATGACAGTGTTTATTCTTTGAGTGATTGCTCCCATTTCCAGGCAGATCGCAGCATGTCATCCAGGCCGAAGCGTGCTTTCCACCCCAGTTCCTGGTTGGCTTTACCGGGATCGGCCCATACTTTTTCAATGTCGCCGGCACGTCGGTCAGTGATCTCGTGTTTCACCCTGACCCCGGTTACTTTTTCAAATGTCCGGATGATGTCCATTACGCTGTAACCGGTACCTGTACCCAGGTTGAAAACTTCGGCAGACGCTTTGTTTTCCTTTTTCAGCAGGCGCTTGATCGCCTTCAGGTGGGCTTCTGCAAGGTCTGTGACATGGATATAATCCCTGATCCCGGTGCCGTCATGGGTGCTGTAGTCCTGGCCGAATACTTTCAGGCTTTCCCTTTTGCCTGCGGCAGTCTGGGTAAGATAAGGAACCAGGTTATTGGGAACACCCAGGGGTAGTTCTCCGATGCGGGCCGACTCATGGGCGCCGATGGGGTTGAAGTATCTCAGGGCGATGGCTTGCAGGCTGTTTGCTTCTGCCTGGTCACGAATGATCTCCTCGCACATCCTTTTTGTGTTGCCGTACGGGGAGAATGCTTTCTTCAGCGGGGCCTCTTCTGAGACCGGCAGCTGATCGGGCTGCCCGTAAACTGTACATGAGGAGGAGAACACCAGGTTATGACAATTGGCCCGCTCCATGGCCTGGAGGAGGTTGATGGTGCCCGCCAGATTGTTGTGGTAATACTTCAATGGGAACCGTGAAGACTCATTGACCGATTTGTGTGCGGCAAAATGAATGGCTCCCGCAATGTCGGGATGCCTGTCGAAAAAAGCGTGGAGGTCTTCGCTGTTACACAGATCCAGTTGCGTAAAATCAGGTTTTTTCCCCGTGATTTCAGCAATGCGGTCAATGACCTCTGCCCTCGCATTGGAAAGGTTGTCAATGATAAGCACTTCATAGCCTGCTTCCTGCAGGACCACGCTGGTGTGGGATCCGATGTACCCGGCACCGCCGGTAACCAAAATTTTCTCAGCCATATTCCTTTGTTTTGACGGGTGCTGCGCACCCTTAGTTAGTCGGGGGCTATCGCCCCCTCCAGTTAGTCGGCGCTTCGCGCCTCCAGTTAGTCGAGGGCTGACGCCCTCTCCAGTTGTTAGTTAGTCGGCGCTGCGCGCCTCCAGTTGTTAGTTTCCATGGCCCGTGTGAACCAACAACTAACAACCGCTTCGCCCGTTTTCAAGACTATTGGCAGCTTCCCCATCACTCATCCCATGAGAACCAACAACTAACAACCAACTTTAATCCTGAATCATCCCTTCCATCGATTTCTTCAGTGCCCTGGCGTTCGACAGGAACTCTTCGACGGTCATTTCCTTCAGCAGCAACATTCCGTGACTTGCCCGGATGTTCGGGTGTTCGTTTTGGTAAAAGTAATTTTTTCCCAGCAATATCTGAAGATCGTTGAGTTGTTCCACCCAGATTTTCTGGGCCAGTTCGCTGAATTTGCCGTTGTGCTCATAGCTTGGGAAGGATGCGTCTACCTGGCTTACGTAACAGGCACTGAAAGAGGCGTTCATGGCGGCCATGGCATCCAGTGAAACGGGGTAGATGACGTTGGCTTCGGCCGGGTTAAACCTGTACCACACATTTCTGTAACCCCAAATACGCAGCCCGGAAAGGTCTTTTTCTTTGCTCCACAGGCGCACGGCCTCGGCAATTGCCTGCAACACTTTGTAGTGGGTGTCCGGGCCACTGCCTTCCGGATCGAAGGCAAGACTCAGCACTGTGGGGTTGAGGCTTCTCAGCATCTCCAGTATGGGTTGCACATCCCTTTCCTGCTCCGGTTGTTCGGTAAAGACATCGCCTTTATAAAATCCCAGGCGTGCATGGCTTACATTTTTGACCTGTATGCCGTAGTGTGCCCAAACCAGCTCCTCTTCAAATTCCCGGATCATGCCCTTCAGTCGCTGAATATCCGGCGGATTTTTCTCCCCGTCGTAGCTGTTTTT
>PWHO01000153.1 GCA_003555385.1 Bacteroidales bacterium | reverse complement strand
TATATTCGTAACCATTGGATTCAATGAGGATGTGTCCGTGCAGGTCAGTCCGGTACACTTCGTTGCTGGCGGATTCCAGCCGGGCAAGCGCTGCTCCGTGTGGGTGACCGTATTGGTTATCTCTTCCGCACATGATGATGCTCACCTCCGGTTTTACCTCGTCAAGAAAGCGGGTGGTTGAACTGGTATAACTGCCGTGGTGACCTGCCTTTAGAATGGTGCTTTGCAGGTGGTCAAAGGTGCTGATCAGTTCCAGCTCTCCTTCCATCTCCAGGTCGCCTGTAAGCAAAAGACTCAGTTCACCGAAAGTGACACGTGTTACTACAGAACTGTTGTTCAGGCTGCTTGCGTCCAGGTTGTCCGGCGGGTGCAGGAAGGTCATGTGGACATCCCCGCCCAGTGACCGCTCCATCCCCCGGCGGGCAACGGTAAATGGAATTTCATTGTCATCAATGGCCGTGAGGTAATCCTGAAAGGTGAGAGTGGCGTGTATTACCCCGGGATCATAGACTTTTCCCACCGTGTAGTTTTCAAATACTGCGATCAGCCCTCCGATATGGTCAGCGTGCGGGTGGGTGCCGATCACAATGTCGATCTTTTCGATCCCTTGCTGGTCAAGGTAATTGGTTACTCCGCCCCAGCGGGTTCCTCCGTCCACCAGCATGGTGATATCCGGGGAAACAAAAAGAATGGCATCTCCCTGTCCCACATCAATAAAATGAATTTCGTAAACGAACTCCGCATCCGGGAACACTTCATTTTCTTCTGTTTCACAGGATACGGTAACTGCCAGGAAGAAACAAAGCAGGAAGAGCATACCTGCCAGGTGGCCGATTTGGTGGATGCTGACGGGGCGGGTTACTCCGGCTTGCAGATTAACAAGTCGTTGATGAAAGGTTGTTTTCATATATAAGCACCGATCAAATTGTATGCCAGTGGTTATGGCGTTTGGGCTGTTAGAGCGCGTCAAAAGTAGAAAAGAAATCCCTGTTCAACAAATACGCAGACCTATGGTTGTGAATTGATTGTTAACTGAAAGTATTTTTTCTGGATGCTTAAACCTTCGAGTCTGCGGCGGGTCAAAAGTTTGAAAAGTGTTACGAAAATAAAAATCCAATCTGGTATGCGTAGAGTGAAGCAAGGTGTAAAGTTTATAACTGTTTTGTTTTTGACCGGTGCCATAATGATCTTCTTCCCGGCTGCAGTTGCAATCAGCGCTACGGAATCCGGAGCAGATGACGTCATACCTGACAAGGGCGTGTTAACCGGCAGGGTGGTGGAATCAGTCAGTGACCAGCTGGTGGAATATGTGAATGTTGCGATATTTCCGGCCGGATCGGAGGAGATGATCACAGGGGGAATTACCAATGAAGACGGTATGTTTCGTATTGAAAATATTCCGGAGGGCACTTATGACATACGGCTGTCTTTTATTGGCTTTCATACCAGCCGCCTTGAAGGGATTGGTATCGGTGGTGAGGAGCCGGTGAAGGACCTGGGGACTTTACGCATTGATCCCACCGAAGAAATGATGGAGTCGGTAACGGTAACCGCTGACCGGGAGATGCTGTTGCTGAACCTGGACAAGACGGTCTTTACTGTAGGCAGGGACATGACAGCCACAGGCGGATCTGCCATTGACATCATGGAGTCAATCCCTTCGGTCACTGTGGATTATGACGGAAATGTCAGCCTTCGGGGCAGCGGCAACGTAACCATATTGATTGACGGACGTCCTTCCTATTTTGAAAACCTGGATCAGTTACCTGCTTCCATGATCGACCAGATTGAGGTAATTACCAATCCGTCGGCCCGGCATGACCCTGATGGTACTTCGGGCATTATCAATGTAGTAATGAAACGGGATCGCCAGTATGGGACCAACGGCATGGTCAGTGCAAATGTGGGTACGGGCAGCAAATACGACGGATCTGTGCACATCAACCACAGGATTGACCGCTGGAATTTCTTCGGGAGTTACGATTTTCGGATTCATGGGATGGAAGGGTACAATGTGACTGATCGTGACAGGATAACCGGCCAGGGGGACACCCTTCGGCAACTCCATCAGCACGAAGATTTTTTCCGCAAGGGGTATTTTAATAACTTCAGGCTGGGGACAGATTTTTTTATTGATGAGAAGAATACCCTGACCTTCAGCGGGGCTTTCAACCTTCGGGATACTCGTCCGCGTAACTATTCGGATTTAGACCTGTTTCTTCCGGCCTCGCAGCGTTTAAACACGGAAATGGAGCGGCATTTTGAGGGTTTTGGAAGGGAGTATGTGCTGAATTATACCAGAAACTTTGACCAGGAAGGCCGGGAGCTGATGGCAGATGTATTTTATGCTGCCACCAGCGGAGAAACTGTGCGGGACATCCTTCTGGACACCCTCGGAAGCCCGGACGGAAGGCAACTGCAATCTGTGGAATCATCTACCCCGGGCAGTGTGATCACCCTGCAGGCCGATTATGTGCATCCATGGAATGACCACAGCCGGTTTGAGTTGGGGGTGAAGAGTATTTTCCGGGATGTGGAGGATGATTTCCGCTTTTTTGATGTGGATGCGGACACCGGGTCGGAAAGCCTGAACCCCGGCTACAGCAATTATTTTCTTTTCAGTGAAGCCATTCATTCAGTGTACGGGATCTATGCCTTTGCCCTGGGTTCCCTGCAGGTTCAGGCCGGACTGAGGGCTGAGCAGCACGACATAGATGCCGAACAACGGACCACCGGCGAGGAGTTTGATCGTTCTTTGAGAAACCTTTTCCCCAGTGCACATATGCGATATTTTGTTGCTGACAACCATGCCCTTTTCCTGAATTACAGTCAGAGGGTTAACCGGCCGGGCATTTCTTTGCTGAATCCTTTCGTGAACTACAGTGATCCGATGAATATTTCCTATGGCAACCCGGATTTGAAGCCTGAGTTCATCGATTCCTATGAAACCGGTTACCAGTTTACAAAGAACCGGACGGCTCTTACGGCCACCCTGTTTTACCGGGAAACAGAAGATGTCATTTCCCGGGAGATGACCTTGCCTGCCGGCGACGATATACAATCGAAAACCACTTTCATGAATCTTCAGTCGTCCACATCCTATGGCCTGGAAACAACAGTGAACTATCCCTTATTCCCCTGGTGGAGGTTAACCGGTAATTTCAGTTATTTTTACCGTGAGCTGGAAGATGAGCGTTTGCCTGACTGGGACCACAGCGGTGATTCCTGGTTGGTCCAGGCTTCCTCTGAATGGAATGTGACGGACCGGATCAGTGCACAGGCCCGCTTCCATTATCGCAGTGAGGAGGTTACAGTTGGTCGCACCAGTGGCGGAGGATGTCAGCAGCATGGCGGGCAGGGTGTGCTGGATGACATGTATTTTCTGGATCTGGGAGTCAGAATGAGCGTGCTCAATGGAGACGGAACCATTTCATTGCGTCTGAATGATGTGTTCCAGTCACGTACCTTTGACATGTACACCTATGGAGAATCTTTTACCGCTGATCTGGCCCGCCGTCGCGACAGCCGGGTGCTGTTTATCGGTTTCACCTGGCGTTTCAATGAATACAGGCAGCGTGCCGAGAGGGACCGTGAAGGATCCATCCTGGATGAGATCGACTAGTCACTGACTTTTTCCGGCAGGGATCGAAAGCCCTTACCGAGGATCTCCGTCGCTTCAATGACCGTCACGAAGGCATCCGGATCGATCTGATGAATGAAATCCTGGAGCACGGCCACTTCCCGCCGGGTAACATTGACAAAGATGATTTTCTTTTCATCTTTTTTGTACATTCCTTTGGCATCGATCAGGGTACCACCGCGATTGAGGTCTGTCAGGATCTTGTCGGCGATGGTCTCGTACTTGTCAGAAATGATAAACAGGGTTTTCTCATAAGAGAAGCCTTCCAGTACCACATCGATCACCTTGCCGGTGATGAAGATGGCGATCAGGGAGTAGAGCGGGATGGTCCAGTCACCGAACGAAAGGAGGCCGAAAAGTACGATCAGGGCATCGATGATCATAATGCTTTGCCCAAGGGGAATATGGGTGTATTTGGTGATCACCATGGCAATGATGCTGCTTCCCCCGGAACTGGCTTTGGCCTTGAAAATCAATCCGAGACCCAGCCCAAGCAAAACTCCGCCGAAAATACTTGACAGCAGGGGGTCGTTCTCCACAAGGGGTGCATCACCGTAGATCATGGTAAGTCCGTCAATGAAGCCGGAAGTAAGAACGAACCCCACTACGGTTTTAATCCCAAAACGTGGCCCGAGTAAACGTAACCCGATAATCATCAGGGGAATGTTCAGGATGAGCCCCGTAAGACCCACCGGAAAACCGACCAGGTGGTACATGATGATTCCGATTCCGTATACACCGCCGGGAACGATCTTATAGGGGCTGATGAATAACACATAGCCTGCTGCAAGGATAAAGGCGCCCAGGGTGATGAGGCTGTAGGATATGAACCACTTGCGTGAGAAATTTTTTTCTGTGCCTGCAAAAGTCATTTCTGAAAATTTAGCGTAACTTCGTGGGGATTTTTAAGGCTGCAAAGATAAACTGTTTTTAGCAATGGAAACACATATCAACAAAAAGCTGTCCAGGGCTCTGATTTCGGTATATGACAAGGAACCGGCAAGGGAACTGGTAAAAGCCCTGCATGCGCAAAACGTCGAAATTATTTCTACCGGGGGAACCATGCAATTTATCCGGGATGAGTTGGATATTCCCGTTACACCCGTGGAGGAACTGACCACCTATCCGTCAATTCTGGGCGGACGTGTAAAAACCCTGCATCCGGCGGTTTTTGGAGGTATTTTGTGCCGTCCCGGAATTGAAGCGGATGATGCGGCGTTGAGTGAATACCATATTCAGGCTATCGACATGGTGGTGGTTGATTTGTATCCGTTTGAGAAGACTTTGTTATCGGGCGGAAGCCATGATGAGCTGATCGAAAAAATTGATATTGGCGGAATTTCGCTGATCCGGGCTGCGGCCAAAAATTTCAGACATGTGCTGGTGGTGCCTTCATCGGCTTATTTTGATGAGATCACAGAACTTGTAGAAGCCCATGAAGGAGTGATTTCTCCGGCTGTTCGACGTAAAATGGCGGCTGCTGCTTTTGATGTTTCTTCCCATTACGATACGGCGATTTTCGGTTACATGAATAATGGCGAACTGGATGTGTTCAAGGAAAGTATTCCGGATGCCCACGCACTTCGTTACGGGGAAAACCCGCATCAGCAGGGCTGTTTTTACGGAAAACTGGAGGATATTTTCGAGCAGATCAGCGGCAAGCCCCTGTCTTATAATAACTTGTTGGATGTGGATGCGGCCATGGGCCTGATGGCCGAATATTATGCCCCCACTTTTGCCATCATTAAGCATACCAATCCATGTGGGGTGGCTTCAAGGCCTTCCATTGACCAGGCATGGCGTGATGCCCTTGCCGGGGATCCGGTTTCTGCATTCGGCGGAATCCTGATCGCCAACAGGGATATTTCCGGAGAGATGGCAGAGCAGATCAGTGATTTGTTTTTTGAAGTGCTGATCGCGCCCGGGTTCGACGAGAAGAGCATTGAGGTGCTCACGAAGAAAAAGAACCGCATTTTGTTGCGTACCAAATCATTCATTACGCCTGAGGTACGCCACCGCTCTATCCTGAACGGGGTATTGTGGCAAACACAGGATCACAAGAACAGCCTGCCTGACCAGTGGCAAATGGCAACGGTCCGTCATCCTTCGGAAGAGGAAGAAAGAGACCTGGTTTTTGCCAACACTGTGGTTAAACATCTTAAATCCAATGCCATTGCACTGGTGAAGGATGCGATGCTGCTGGGCTCGGGTATGGGGCAGACCTCCCGGATTGACGCCCTGAAGCAGGCAATTGAAAAGGCACAGTCGCAGGGGCATGATCTTCAGGGGGCCGTCATGGCTTCCGATGCCTTTTTTCCCTTCCCCGATAGTGTGGAAATTGCACACAGGCATGGCATTCGTGCGGTGGTGCAACCCGGCGGGTCGGTGAAAGACAAGGCTTCTGTGGATTTTTGCAACGAGTCGGGGATGGCCATGGCCTTCACCGGGAACAGACATTTTAAAC
>PWHO01000008.1 GCA_003555385.1 Bacteroidales bacterium | reverse complement strand
TTAAAGTCATACCGGTGTGTTGGACTTAATTGTTTATTTAGATTTAATTAAAACTAGGCAAAAGTAATAAAAATCTTTAACTATTTAGTCGGGGCTGACGCCCCTCCGGTTGTTGGTTTTCATGGGCTGAGGGTGGTGGGGGTTGCCTGTGGGCATTGGACGAGGCTGGCGGGTTGTTGGTTGATTAGGACTCCGAAGGGGTCCCCCGTTACTGCCGTAGCTATCTGTAATGCCCCTTTCAAACCCCGAAAATGCAATTAAATCGCAAAGAAGTTGTATTTTTGAATTGTGGGCCGAGGCATGATTTGCGTATAACAAACCTCCCTGGCCGTGGTAGATTCAATCATTATGTTGTTTTGAAAAATTGTTTGTCATGTCAAAATCCATCATGTTGCGGCGCCGGATTAAGGCAAGTCCTGAGGAGGTGTACCGGGCCCTGATCAATCCTTTTACCATTGAGCTGTGGACTGGCGACCCGGCGGTGATGAGTGATAAGCCCGGTTCAATGTTTACAATGCTGGACGGGAATATCGTTGGGGAGAATGTGTCTTTTGAGCCAAATAAGGCCATCCGCCAGAAATGGTTTTTCGGGGAGGATCATGCTTCAGATGTGCTGATCGAACTTTTTCCGGATAAGTCAAATACCCTTATCAAGGTTGAGCACACCGGAATCCCTGAAGAAGCATATGACAATATGCTGGACGGCTGGAATGAATCTTACCTGGACTCCCTGAAAGATTTTTTTGAGAAGTAAATGAAGGTCATCAGAAAAACTAAAGGCCAGCGAACTAACTGAAGGCCAGCGAACTAACTGAAGGCCAGCGAACTAACTGAAGGCCAACGAACTAACTAAAGACCAGCGAACTAACTGAAGGCCAGTGAACTAACTGAAGGCCAACGAACTAGCTGAAGATCATCAGACGTTGAATCGGACGTGAAAGATGTCTCCGTCCTTCACGATATAATTTTTCCCTTCAATATTGAACTTGCCGGCCTGTTTACATGCCTGTTCTGATCCAAGTTGGATGAAATCCTCTGCTGTTTTGACTTCGGCCCGAATGAAGCCTCTTTCCAGGTCGGAGTGAATTACCCCGGCGGCCTTTGGAGCCGGGGTTCCGGCCCGGATTGTCCATGCCCTGACTTCTTTCGGCCCTTCGGTAAAAAAAGTATGAAGGTTCAGGGTCCGGTAGGCTGCCCGGATCAGTTTATTTACCGCTGGCTCTTTGAGCCCCAGGTCTTCAAGGAAATCCTGCCTGTCCTTCTCGTCTTCCAGGCTGGCAATCTCAGCTTCTGCCAGGGCTGCGATGATCAATAATTCACTGTTTTCCTCTTCGATGGCCGGCCTGACAGCTTCCACATGGGCATTCCCCTTCGCTGCGGAAGCTTCATCCACGTTGCAGACATATATAACAGGCTTAATGGTAAGCAGGAAACAATCCTCAATAAACTTTTTGTCTGCTTCCTGCATGTCAAAGGTTCGGGCTGGCTGGCCATTTTCAAAATGCTTCATCAGCCCGCCCAGGATTTCCGTACCGTGCTTCGCCTCTTTATCGCCCACTGCGGCAACCTTCCTGAGACGCTCCATTTTTTTTTCTACGGTTTCCATGTCTTTGAAAACCAGCTCCAGGTCAATAATTTCTTTATCCCGCAGCGGATTGACGCTCCCTTCCATATGTGGAACGGTATCATCATCAAAACAACGCAATACATGAATGATGGCATCGGTCTGCCTGAGGTCAGCCAGAAATTGGGTGCCTCCCTTGATGTTGCTGCTTCCTTTGGTCAGCCCCGGGATGTCGATGATATTCACGGTGGTTGGAACCACTTTCGCTGGTTTGACCAGCCGGGCAATGGAATCAAGCCTTGGGTCGGGCACCTCGAACTGTCCGAGGTTTGTACGGCCGTGGGTTTGTTCTGTCGTATTTTTGCCGCGAGAAAGGGAGTTGAACAAAGTTGTTTTGCCTCCTCCGGCAATGCCAACGATTCCGCAATGTAACGCCATAAAGGTTCAGATTTTTGAAAGGGCAAAGGTACAAAAATGCATCAACAGAAACCTGCATATTTTTGCCCTGCAATCTGCACTTGGGCAAGCGGGGAAAAATCCGTATTTTAAGGATCAGCAAACTTAAATGTTATTGGTATGATAAAAACCATTGGAACCGAAAAGCTGCCTATTAAAATGTGGCTTGATGATGTGGAAGAAGGTGCAATGATGCAGGCCAGAAACCTGGCCAATTATCCTTATGCCGTTAAACACATTGCCCTGATGCCTGATTGCCATAAAGGCTTTGGAATGCCTATCGGGGGGGTAATGGCAACCCGGGAGGTGATTGTTCCCAATGCCGTGGGGGTGGACATCGGTTGCGGCATGTGTGCGGTACAAACCTCCCTGTCTTATTTGTCAAGAAAGCAGCTTAAAGAGATATTAGACGGAATCCTATCACAAATTCCCCTTGGACACCGACACCATAAAAACAGCCAGGATCCGGCACGTATGCCGGAGACGGGCGGGCGTGGGCCTATGCCGGTTGTGGAACGTGAATTCCGGAGTGCATCCCGCCAGATCGGGACCCTGGGAGGCGGGAATCATTTCGTTGAAATACAGAAGGGCTCAGACGGTCAAGTATGGATTATGATCCATTCAGGAAGCCGGAATATTGGTAAACAAGTCGCGGATCACTACAACAGGCAGGCGGTTATATTAAATGAAAAATGGGAGAGCCCGGTTCCCCGGTCTCATCAGCTGGCATACCTTCCCCTGGACAGCGAAGAAGGAAGGCGTTACATTCGTGAGATGAACTATTGCGTTGATTTTGCATTTGCCAGCCGGAAGCTGATGATGGACAGAACCATCCGGGTGTTTGAATCATTTGCCGGCAAGGGTTTTAAAACGGCCCCGATGATTAACATCGCCCACAATTATGCGGCTTTTGAAAATCACTTTGGTGAAGATGTGGTTGTACACAGAAAAGGCGCCACCAAGGCTGACAAGAATACCACGGGTATAATCCCGGGAAGCCAGGGTGCCAATAGCTATATCGTTAAGGGAAAAGGAAATCCGGATAGTTTTGAGAGCTGTTCTCACGGAGCAGGCAGGAATATGGGGCGAAAAGAAGCCATTCGTTCACTGGATCTGGCCGCTGAGGTTAAAAAACTCGAAGAGAAAGGTGTATTACATGCCATCCGGACCCAGCGCGATCTGGAAGAGGCTGCCGGTGCATATAAGGATATTTCCCTTGTGATGGAGCTTCAGCGTGACCTTGTGGATGTGATGGTGGAACTTAATCCGCTTGCTGTGATAAAAGGGTAGTCAGAAGTTACCGGATCTTTTTTACGGATTTAGCCACATCCTGTCCGTTGTATTTTGTCTCAATGGTAAATTCAACCGTATCGCCAATAAGCAGATCACTGAAGTCCACATTAACCACATCGGTATAATGGAAAAACAGATTATTGTTGGGAAAACTGATGAATCCGTAACCGTTTTTCAAACTGAGTACATCTCCGATATGCACCTCATCGGCCTGTGATACGGATTTATTACCGGAGTTTGACTCTTCCTGCACAAACAAATTTACCAGCACAGGGTCGGTACTTCCGTTCTGGCTCTCGATAAGGTCATGCATTTTTACAGGATAGGTAACCTCCTTTAATAAGCCCTGTGAAGTACGTGTAATGACTTTCTGTCCTTCGTCGTTGGTGAAGTCAAAATCCCAGCACAGCAACATGACCCTGATCCCCATGGCATTCAGTTTGCGGATCAGCGGAACGAAATCCCCGTCTGAAGCAATCAGTACCAGCACATCCATTTTTCCGCAAATGGCCATATCATATGCTTCCAGCGCAAGATACACATCCACGTTTTTTTCCTCCCGTTTTCCATGGAAGCTTTTGATCGGAAAATAATGGGTGACCAGTCCTTCGGACATCAGGATATCATCAAATACCCTTTCATAATACAACTGGTTACCCCGCTGGGCAGCGTCCTGGGCACTGATTCTGCCCCTGAAATAATGGGCATCCGTAATGCGGCAAAGTTCCGTCGTCGCAGATTCTTCTTTTGCCACCTGTTGTCGGATAAATGCATGTAACCCTGCAATACTCAGCCGTCTTTGTCTTGAGTGTACATAATTATAGTAATTGCTTACGTGCAGGAAATAATTGCCATCATAAAATACACCTATCCTTGTTAATTTTTGGGATTTTTCTCTATTCATTGATTATATAGTATAAAGTAGGATAATTGTTTAATAAAGGAGAATGTTTAAGATATGTACGATTTTTTATTTTGACCAATCAGAATGTTAAATTCCTGTTAAACCCATAAAACCCCTTTTTTGGCTAATAAAAATATTTTTTGGGGTCGGTGCTTGTAGCCTGAAAAGGCTACTTGTGCCATGCAAATCTAAACAAAATACACTAATCAAGAATGGTTTTACGGATTTTATTCCCCGGTTTTAGCATATTTGTCAAAAGGGCTTAATTTTGTAGCCTTCAAAACAATTATTGTATGGGAAAAGAAAAACCAGGAATTCCAAAAGGAACCAGGGATTTTAACCCCGTTGAGATTGCCCGGCGGGATTATATATTTGAAACCATTAAGGCGGTATACCGCAAGCATGGGTTCAGGCCGATTGAGACCCCAGCCATGGAGAATCTTTCAACACTGATGGGTAAGTATGGCGAAGAAGGCGACCGGCTGATTTTTAGAATTTTAAACTCCGGAGATTTTGCTGCCAAGGTTCCCGACAGTATCTGGCAGTCAAAAAATGCCGGGCCCTTATCCGCCAAAATCTGCGAAAAAGCCCTGCGGTACGATTTGACGGTTCCGTTTGCACGATATGTAGTGCAGCACCAGAATGAGATCACTTTTCCGTTCAAGCGTTATCAGATTCAGCCGGTTTGGAGGGCTGACCGGCCGCAGAAAGGTCGTTACAGGGAGTTTTTTCAGTGTGATGCTGATGTGATCGGGAGTGATTCGCTGGTCAATGAGGCAGAGTTTCTGCAGATTATCGATACGGTTTTCTCCAAACTTGGTATTCGCGTCGTAATCAAATTGAACAACAGAAAAATTCTGGCCGGGTTAACAGAATACATTGGGCATGGGGATAAAATGACTGACATAACAACTGCCATTGACAAGCTGGATAAAATCGGGCTTGACAATGTAATTTTGGAGCTAAAGGAAAAGGGCCTTGACGATGTGGCTGTGGAAAAGTTAATGCCGGTGCTGAGCCTGGAAGGTACGAGCCGGGATAAAATTGATCAACTGCTTGTTATTCTGAAAGAAACGGAAACCGGGCGTAAAGGTCTTGAAGAGATCAGTGAGGTATTTGATATTGTTTCAGGTGTCTCGCTTGATTGTCAGCTTGAACTTGATCTGACGCTGGCAAGAGGATTAAACTATTATACAGGCGCAATCATCGAGGTTAAAGCTTTGGATGTTTCCATTGGCAGTATTTGCGGAGGTGGACGCTATGACGACCTTACCGGTATCTTTGGTTTGAAGGACGTGTCGGGTATCGGCATCTCTTTCGGCGCAGACAGGATTTACGATGTCATGCAGGCACTGGATATTTTTCCGGAAACACTGGGAACCTTTACCCGCCTGATGGCAGTAAACTTCGGCCGGAAAGAGCGGGACTATTGCCTTCCGTTCCTTCAGCGGATGCGCGACAAAGGGGTTGCCTGCGAAATGTATCCCGATCCTGCCAAGATGAAAAAACAAATGCAGTATGCGGATAAAAACAGTATTCCTTTTGTGCTGATGGCTGGCGAAGAAGAGATGAAAAAGGGGATTTATTCACTGAAAAATATGCGCAGCGGGGAACAGCAGCTATTGTCCCCGGAGGAGATTGAGCAAATTGTATCCGCTACAGAATATCACATAAAACGACATTGAATGAAGACGCATCGTATTAATTCTCAGGCCATAGATTTTGATGTCATACGAAAAGTGCTGGACCCGGATATGCAGCTGCTGCTTTCTGATGAGGCGCGGCATCGTGTGATCCGCTGCCGGGATTATCTGGACCAGCGGATCGAGCATGGGGATGAGCCCATATACGGCGTAACTACAGGCTTTGGCTCATTATGCAATCACAGTATTTCACGCACTGACCTGAGTACTTTGCAGC
>PWHO01000236.1 GCA_003555385.1 Bacteroidales bacterium | reverse complement strand
TTAGTTAGTTTTAAATCTAAAAGACGTAATTAGAGAGACCTTCGACCTTCGACCTTCGACCTTTGACCTTCGACCATAGACCTTCGACCATTCAAGCTCATAGGTCTCATTCAAAGTTCAACAATCAGCTATCAACAATCAGCTATCAAAAATCCCCAAGCTCATAATAGATTCGGATTACAATACGCCTGTTCAGGGCCATGTTTTCCAATATGGGATTACCAAGCTCGTCTCTGTTGGGTGCCAATGGATGCATCTCGGCATATCCGGATGCCTTCAGACGTTCAGGCGGAAAGCCCTTCTCAGCAAAGCTGCGAATGATGTTGGCCGCACGGGCTGTGGATAATTCCCAGTTGCCCGGGAATCGCAGGGTCTGAATGGGGCGGTCGTCTGTATGCCCTTCCACATCAATGTGGTATTCATAAAACGCCAGCAGGGATAGAGCGTATATGATACGGTCAATAATTTGCTGACCGCCATCGAGCAGATTTGCTGAAGCCGTTTCATAAAACTGACCATCTGTAAACTCCAGACGCAGCTCGTTGTATTGTGGCTTTATTTGAAGATGCCCCTGCTCTAGTGGATATCGCAACTCCTTTTGCAAGTCTGCCTTCAGCTCCCAAATAGGGGTTATTACCGGCTCTGGCCCGTCGGTATGAGATCTGTAGGTGGTACCCTCTTCAGAAGACTGAAACGGAGTCTGAGTTTCTATATTCGCTGCCGTAGCGCCCAGAATTATGAAAAAGGCAAGCAAGAGCATAAACATATCTAAAAAAGGAGTAAGCCACTCCCTGGAGCTGTCCTTTTGTTCTTCCGGTGCAGGAAACAAGTTCTTCGAATCAGGCAGCATCTTGGTTTGCCTTTTTTGAAGTTAGCAGTTCAGACTGATGCGGGTCCTTATCCAGGTTTGGAAAATCTTCTACCGTTAGTTTGTTACTGTAGGTCTTAAGCGCGTCGTTTACGAAAATGGCGGGTTTTCCTTGTTCAATCAGAAGGATTCCCTCGAGTATAAGCATGGATCGTAAATATTCATTTTCTGCCATACTTCGTATTTTACCCTCAATGGGGTAAAACAGCACGTTAGCCAGGAGAATACCGTAAAAGGTAGTCATGAGTGCAAATGAAAGTCCGGCACCTAATGCTTCAATACTGTCGAAGCTGCTAAGCATAAAAATCAGGCCAATAAGTGTGCCGAGCATGCCAAAAGAGGGGGCGTATACACCCATAGAACTGTAGATACGTGCACTGCGCTGCATCTGATTATACCGATAGGCTATTTTGGCTTTAGCCAGCTCCCGGACTTGATCCTCACTGTAGCTGGTGGAAAGCAGGCTGAAGACATATCCCTCGAAGGTATTATGAAGGCTGTCTCCCAAATCGTTGCGATTTTTTTTTCGGTTATGGTTTAACAGTTGCTGCCAGCCTAAAATGCGGTTAGCGTCTAAATTGAGCTCTTTTTCAGAAATTTTACTCTGAAAAAAAAGGAGGAAAAGATAAGGAAGGCTTTTACGCAAATCTGATGATGGATAAGTGAGCGTAGTGGACAACAGCACCCCGCATATTACCAAAATAATGCTGGGCAGATTAAGTACCTCCAGACTTTTGGGCAGCTCCCAAAGGTTCTGGATATTCAAAATATCGAGAACCACGATAGTAATTAAAGCAATGCAGGTAATACTAATTAGAAAAGAAAAAAGAGATATTCGCATGGAGGTGGTGTATTAACTATAGATTCGAATGTTCGTTACGTTACTGTAATATTCATTTTCCGTAAATTAACTCAGGGTAGACGGAGTATAGTACCATTCGGGCTTTTGCGCATTCCCGCTTCCTCAAGTGCTATGAGTTCCTCTAACTTTTGGCTCCATTCCTGTGCCTCTGCCTCGTTTCCGGATCTCTCGAGCACCAAAAGCAGAAGTTCAATAGATGCACGGTTGGGCAGTACATTGCTTGCACGAATAGCAGAAGCTCGTGCTCTGGATAAATTACCGTTGTTTAAATGGTTCTGGGCAGTGAAATACTCCTGTATCATCTCGTTATACAACTGTCCGTATTGGGCATAATAACGGCTAAATAGCTCCCGCTCCATAAGCTGCCTTTCATTATCGGACAGGGCCGGATCATTCTCAGAATTATGATTGCCCGGGAGGTGTGCATTTGCCTCCGGCTGTAGTTCGGAATTTTCGGCGCCAACGGTTACGTCTTGTTGTTGTACTCTTTCTGCTTCCGTGGCCTGCCCGCTTGAGCTGCATCCATAAGCACCGCCGAGCAGCAAAAAAAGCAGCAGGACTTGAATTAAATACCCGTTTGTTTGTGGTGTAATGATGATTCTTTTCATTGTTGTTACAAGTTGGTTCATGTGCGCTGATACTCAAAATAGAAGGTGTTGCCGGCCCTGTTTTTAGCCTTATGCCATTCACAGGTAGTAAAATGCCGGAGGGGCTGCGTAAGCCTCATATCATATCATATCTTATCTTATCAAATCAAAACGGTTTCCTTACCGCGTTTTAACCTTCGTATATTTGTTAGGAAAAGCTCCATTGCTTTCTGAGTTTGTTCCTTATCTAAGGTCTCTGCTGTCTTTAGAACAGAGCGTATTAGCTGCTGCTCCCGGTTGTTTCTGTTCTGAAGCATTGTTGATATAAACTTTTCATCCTGCCCGTAAAGCGCATAAGCCGTTTGCTCCGAATCGAGCAGGTCGCATGCGTTTACAAGAATTTCATCGGGCTGTTTATGCAGGTTCTGCATGGTTATAACATATTCGGTAACGGCAGCCGAAAGGGGAGTGAAGTCTGTCCGAAACTGTTTATACATAGTGTTCTGAATATCGAGAGGCTGGCTCTCTAATCTTCGAGCAATAAGCTCAACCATTTCGGCATCTGTGTAGTCGGTGCTTTTTTGTTCTTTTTCAATCGAAATAATTGTCTTGAACACTTCGCGCGCATAAACAGCATACTCATCCTGGAATATGTCGTCTATTTCTGCCATAGACGACCACACGCCCGGTATGTTATGAGGGGGCAGCGCTGATATAAAGGCATCGGCTTTTTCATTGCTCAGGTGCGCAGCCACAAGCGCTATAATAAAAGAATCTCGATCCTTAAGCGCATCCACAAGTACCTGTATTTTTGCAAAATCCAGAAAGTCAAAATCCCGTAGCGTGCGCAGTCGGAAAAACAGGCTACCCGGCCGTGTTCTTCTCTTAAGCTCATTTAAAGTATCGTTCATCAAAGATTTATCGTCGTCACTTATTACCGACCTGCTTCTTTTATCTTTTTCGTTAATGTACATGTTTAACCGGGCCCAGTTAGACGGCAGCATGTAGCGTTCCACTCGATTCAGGAGCTTGGGATCCGTTATCTGCAGCAAGCGGCTGGATTTTAGCAGCCCATTGTGATCGTGTACGTTTATCCAGCCGTCTATCAAACGGGACATATCAGAGGTATGTCTCATGAAATACCCGAGCAGCTCATCTTCAGGCTCCTGTACATTCGGTGCAGGTACGGTTTCGTGGCCGGCAGCAGCAGCTCCTGCAACTCTTTCTTTCTGCTCATTATTACGGGACAAAGGATCTTTTATGGGTTCAGTATCGGTTCTGTTTCGATTGTTTAAACCAGCTGAAGCCTTCTTTATACGATTGTTTTTCACATACTTTCGCACAATAATGAAGAGAACAAGCAGCACAATTAGTGCAAGTACGATAGCTGCAATAAGAGCAGCAGGAAATGCATCCAAACCGGCAAAAATACCCTCGTTTTGCTCCCCTTCGTCTGCGTTGGCAGACCCGGCATCGGCTGCTGCAGGCTGTGTGGAGAAATCCCTGCCGGCGGGGTCATAAGCCGGAAAGTTTCGTTTAAAAAGTTCTATGGAATCACCCCTTTCAGGCACCAGCTTAGCCGCAGAAGCCACCAGATAAGCAATGAGCTCCTCATCTTGCGTGCTGTAGGAGTTGTCTATGGTTAGTTCGATGCGGATTTCCTGCAGTTCGGGCAGCTGCTCTACTATGGTTCGTTCCCGCTGGCTGTCTGGCTGCCTGCCGGCGATACGTAAGAAATCGGGCGTGGCTGCCAGTCCGGGAAGCTGCTGTTCAATAACTTCAAAACTGGCGCTGTCGGTAGACCGCTCCCGCCGTTCAGAATCAACCATACGGAGTGTTATTCTGGTATGTACAAAATAGGACGATCCATCAAAATAGGGAGACAGAATGGTGCGCAGGTAGCTGTCGTACTGCTGTTCCAGTCGTGTCGTTTCCAGATTGGTATTTCCCGATAGTGGCAATACGGTTTCCGTGTTTGCATCTTGTGGAATCTGCTGTTGTGCCGGCATATTTAGCTGGTAAGCACCAAGTGCACTGCTGCTGTATGCATTCACCGTGCTGTTGCCGTTTATAAAGGCAAGAATCAAAAAGATGCCTGCACAAAGTACGGCTGATGCTTTATGCAGCAGCCTTCCTGACCAGAATTGCCCAATCATAGTATTTATTTTGTAGGTCTTGTATTTCATGCTAATGTCTCAGTTACCATTGTTGAGTATTTGATCGAGCAGTTCGGTATCGGGCAGCTCTATACCAGGGTTACGGCGGTTGGCTTCCTGCCACAGCTGTCTTGCTTCGGCAGTATTTCCAAGCATGTACTCGATGCTGCCTTTAAGGGCTATCGCATGGTCGCTCTCAAACAATCGTACCGATTGCTCGATATGGTTTCTGGCCTCGGCAAAGCGACCGTTAAACAGACTCTCCTGTGCCCGGATGAAAAGGTAAAAAGCGTTGTGAACGTCGGCCAGTACTGCAGCTTCAACCTGCTCAGCGAGCACCTTCATAGTATCGGAATCCACCAGTAAAGCAGGTGCCAATGGCTCATCACGGGGCTGGAGTACCAAATCAATGCCACTTAAAAAATGGCCCTGCGCCTGCGGTTCTACGGTAAACTGCAGCAAACCGTCCCGGGCAACTACATCCAGAAAATCCAGCTGAACCGGATCCACCTCCAAGGAATAGCGCCCGGGCGGTATGTCCATTGCATAAAAACCGCCTCCGTGAAAACTGCGTATGGTTTCAGAAAAATCGTTGTCCAACCCGTTCAGGTACATCCTTAGACCACCCTGTCCACTTCGCTCTCCGTTGCGCATAATTACTACCTCGCCGTCTATTACTCCGGTCCTGTAGAAAGGGATCTCGATCTGGTTATACATATTCGGATCGCTTATGAACGAGAAGTTATCCGTGGCCGGCACCAGCATGGGGTTGGGTATGGCTCTTCGGTTAACCTCAACGTTATAGCGGTAAAAGCTTTGAAGCTGCATCAGGCGCAATCTGCCGTCTTTACCTACCCTGGCCTGGGCCGAACGATCCAGACGCACCGCGTTATAGGGCAGTATTTCGTCTCCGTTGTCGGGTTCGTATGTGCCGGAGCCGCTGTTGTCTACAAAAAGAGTAACGGTCGCAGCCGCTCCGCCCGACTGAGCCCGGTCGCTGAGCTGCACATACTGGTGTGGCGTATCTAAACCTACCGAGCCGCGAACGCTCTGTCTGTAGCTGTATTCCCCGCCTCGTGCCCGGAAATCACTCGACGAGCGCGCCCGTCCGCCCAGGTCCAGATTGATGCCAATCTGCCCGGTCGTCTGGCTTGTTGGCAGAAGATGCGATACGCCCACGGTAAAACGGCCGCTGCGGCCAAGAGAGCGGGAAAGCTGCATATCCACCTGCTGTATTTCTTCCTGCTCCAGAGAATACACGGCGTTGGCGCGAACAAAGGTGCCGCGCAGCGGAGCTGGTATACTGCCATTTCTGGATATCGAATAGGTACCCGATGCCCGTAGCTGTCCGCCGCTAAACCGGTTCTGTGATTCTTCTCTGAACACCGTATCCCGGTAGTTCAGGCGCAGGTTGATGCGGCCAACGCGTGTAAAAAAGTCGGAGGTGAGTCTCGCGCGGGCTGTGGCGTTAAACGTTATGATATCCGCCCCGGCCCGAATGCCGCCGTTAAGAAAGGAAACAGGCGTATAAATACTTGAATTTATCTGCTGTGTAGCCGCCTGTGGGTTAAATCGTGAGATACCGTCGAAATAGGTGTAGTTAACGCTTATGCTGTGCGAAGTGGGGAATACCACGCTTGTTTGTGCCCGGTAAAACGCATTGGGAACCGCATCG